>NZ_JAUBRA010000015.1:0-102212 GCF_036701555.1 Microcoleus sp. Pol10D4 | reverse complement strand
GGTATTTTAAAGTCCCAAAAGCCTTTCGATCCAACTTATTTGCTCGCTACCCCTTGACAGATCAAGACAGTATCTACATCGCGCAAATTGTACAGCGCAAATTATACAAGGACGAATCAACCGGATTTGATATCATAAGTAATACCCAGAAATAATATTATATTTTTGCACTAAAATGTCAGTCACTACTCATCAATTAATTCAGTGGAAACAACAAGGGCGGTCAATTGTTGCTCTGACAGCTTATGATTATGCGATCGCCCAACTCATCGATCAAGCAGGCGTAGATATCATCCTAGTCGGCGATTCCCTCGCCATGACAGTCTTAGGCTACGACACAACCCTACCCATAACCCTCGATGAAATGCTGCACCACGCTAAAGCTGTGCGCCGTGGAGTTAAACAAGGATTAATTGTGGTCGATTTGCCGTTTTTGACTTACCAAGAAAATCCCCAGCAAGCCATGCACTCGGCCGGGAGAGTTTTGAAAGAAACAGGCGCTCAAGCTGTAAAATTAGAAGGTGGATATCCAGCAATGGCCGCCACAGTTTCGCAGCTAACATCCGCCGGAATTCCGGTGATGGGGCACGTCGGTTTAACTCCGCAGTCCGTACACCAACTCGGCTACAAAAAACAAGGAAAAACAGTCGAAGCAGCCGATCGCATCATTGCAGAGTCGATCGCGCTTCAAGAAGCAGGTGCCTTTGCGATCGTCTTAGAACACATTCCCGCAGACTTAGCCGCTCAAATTACCCAAAAATTAACTATTCCCACCATTGGTATCGGCGCCGGGCCGCACTGCGACGGTCAAGTTTTAGTTACTTCCGATTTGTTGGGACTTTCCGAAAAACAGCCGCCTTTTGCGAAAGCTTACGCCAGTTTGCGAGAAACAATTACCCAAGCTGTAAAAGATTATTCCCTAGAAGTTAGAGAAGGCAAATTTCCCGAATAGGTTCGTAGTGAGGGCTTGAACCCTTAAAAATCAGGACTAAAATCCTCACTACAAACCTAATTTACACTTTCGGCTGGCCCTCTTCCTCTTTATCCTTCTCAACAGCTTCATCATCAGATTGACCAACCCCTTCCTTAAAACTCCGCAGCGTTTTGCCCAAAGCATTTCCTAACTCAGGAATCTTCTTGGGGCCGAAAATTAGTATGGCAACCACCGCAATAATGCCCATTTCGGGCAATCCCAGACCAAACATACAAAATCTCCTGTAAAACTTGCTCGATCGTAAGTCAATCTACTGATATTGTTAAAGTATCTACCTTTTTTCCTGCATCCTGCAACAGTAGAATCAAGTTTTATTAAGCTATCCCCCGATAAATTAGGAATGTTAGAAATATCCCAGCCTTCCCTCCGCGAACAACAGCACTACCTCATCCGCAATTTAGCAGACCGGATGGAAGCAGTATGGCACCGCTATCTAGACCTGGAACCCTACCACCTGCCCGCTGAGTTGGGATACGTAGAAGGGCGCTTGGAAGAAGAAAAACTGATCATTGAAAACCGCTGCTATCAAACGCCCCAGTTCCGCAAAATACACCTCGAACTCGCTAAAGTTGGGCCGGTACTTGACATACTGCACTGCGTGATGTTTCCCAGACCGAATTATGCTTTGCCGATGTTCGGTACGGATATAGTAGCAGGCAAAGGTCAAGTTAGCGCCGCGATCGCAGACCTTTCTCCCCTCAATCCCGATCGAACTTTGTCGGAAAACTACCGAACTCAACTGGAAATTTTGCCGCTCAAGCAATTTTCTTGTCCCCGCCAAATTCCAGAATGGGGCGATATTTTCTCAGAATTTTGTCTGTTTGTGCGGCCAGAGTCGATGGAAGAAGAAAACAGATTTCTCGACATAGTTGAATCCTACGTGGAAATTCACTGCCAACAGGCAGTCGCCTCCGAACCTGTCTCTTCCGCCGAAGAATCGAAAATTCTCGACGCTCATATTTACTACTGTAGCCAGCAGCAGCAAAACGACAAAACCCGCCGCGTACTCGAAAAAGCTTTCGGTCAAGATTGGGCCGAACATTACATGACCGAGGTGCTTTTTGATTTCCCTAAATAGCTGAAATTTGTTTACACTACTTAATAGTAGGTGGGCAAAACTTAATTAGGAAATCACCTACTTTATAAGTAATGGGAAAGGAATCACGGGTCAAGGATAAATCATTTTTAAAACCCCCAGGGCGAGGAGTCATCGGTTTAGCGATCGCGGCCACTCTCATTACCACAGGAGTCGGTTTTTGGCAAGTATCTCAAATTAGAAAAGCCGAAGAGTTAAAGGCGGCGGCTGCAACGGCGGCTGCAACTCCCGCCTCCACCCGCACCAGCGTCACAGCTTTGGGTAGGTTGACTCCGCAGGGGGAAGTTATCAAATTGTCGGCCCCTTCGGCGTCGGAGGGAGCAAGAATTGAACTGTTGCAGGTGGAAGAGGGCGATCGAGTCAGTCAAGGACAAATCATAGCAGTTCTCGATACGCGCGATCGGCTCCAAGCAATCCTCCAACAAGCCGACAAAGAAGTCAAAGTCAAACAAGCAGAATTAGCGAAAATTCAAGCAGGCGCAAAAACAGGCGTTGTCGGCGCTCAAAAAGCAGAAGTTGCCAAGTTTGAAGCACAAGTGCAAAGGGAAACCGAAGCCGAAGCAGCCAATGTCGCCCGCTTAGAAGCTCAACTGCGAAGAGAAACCGAAGCCGAACAAGCTAACGTCGCCAAATTCGAGGCCGCGCTGCAAAGAGAAACCGAAGCCGAACAAGCTAATCTTGCCAAATTTGAGGCACAACTCCAAAGAGAAACAGAGATACAGCAATCCAAATTGGCTAGGCTAGAAGCTCAATTGCGTGGCGAAATTGCCTCTCAAAACGCTACAGTCGATCGACTAAAAGCCGAATCAACCAACGCCGAAGCCGAGGAACAACGCAATAAAGAACTCTCAGAAACAGGCGCAATTTCTGCTTCGGCATACGACACCAAACGTTTAGCAGCAGAGACGGCTCGCCAGAGAGTCAAAGAAGCTCAAGCTGTATTAGAAAAAACAGTGCAAACTTTGCGAGAGGAAATAGTCGAAACTAAAGCTACAGTCAAACAAACAGTAGAAACAGGCCAGCAGGAAATCAATCAATCCAGAGCCAATCTCCGACGCAAGTTAGAAACAGGTAGGCAGGAAATTAACCAAGCTAGAGCCACCTTAAATCAAAAGATAGAAACCGGTAGAGAACAAATCAATCAAGCCGAAGCAATACTCAAACAAAAAGCAGAAACTGGCCAAGAACAAATCAATCAAGCCAAAGCAAATCTAGACCAAATTGCCGAAGTCCGTCCCGAAGATGTGCAAGCCGCCCAAGCCGCCGTAGAAAGTGCGATCGCCACCAAACAAAAAGCTCAAGTAGACTTAAACTTAAGTTACGTCAAAGCACCCGTATCCGGCGACATCCTCAAAGTTCACAGCCGACAAGGAGAACGTGTCAACACCCAAGACGGCATCGTAGAACTAGGCGGAACCGACCAAATGTACGCCGTAGCAGAAGTTTACGAAACCGACATCGCCAAAGTGCGAAACGGCCAGCGCGCAACAGTCACCAGCCCGGTTTTTGCAGGCACTTTGGAAGGCACTGTCACTCGCATCGGCAAACAAATCGGCAAAAAAGATGTCCTCAATACGGACCCCGCCGCCGACACCGACGCGAGAGTTATCGAAGTAAGAATTCGCCTCAATCCCGAGTCGAGCAAAAAAGTTGCAGCCCTCACAAACTTGCAGGTTGAAGTAAAAATAGACATCTAAATTTTACCTTGACAGAACTTACGCATGGGGACTCAAGCAACCGGGTTTTTAACCGAGATTAAGGGTTTGAATCAAATATAAGGGTAAAAAAACCGCTTCCTCAACACCCGTACTTAAATCCTAAAATTATTCAATCCAAAACCCAAAAACTCAAATCTAAAATCGGAGGATTATGGCCAAAATACCACTAGCTTGGGCACAGTTAACCCGCGAAAAAATGCGCTTAGCCGTCGCACTAGCAGGCATTGGATTTGCCGACTTGCTAATGTTTATGCAGTTCGGATTTAGAGACGCGCTCTTTGAAAGCTCCATCACCTTTCACTCTAAGTTAAAAGGGGATATTTTTATCACCAGCACCCAGTCTACGGCTTTAATAGCCATGAAAAGTTTTCCCCAGCGTCGCTTGTATCAAGCCTTGAGCTTTAACGGCGTTAAATCAATTAGTCCCGTATATTTAGGCTTTGGATTGTGGAAAAACCCCGACCCCAACCAGCGTAATACCCGCCAATTGATGGTAATCGGTTTTGACCCCGCTCATCCCATCTTTGATATGCCTGAAATCCAAAATAATTTGGACAAAATCAAAATTTCGGATGTGGTTTTATTTGACCAAGCTTCCCGCCCAGAGTTTGGGCCGGTAGCAGAATATTTCAAACAGGGAACAGTTGTTGAAACTGAAGTTGACAATCGCCGCGTTAGGGTAGATGGTTTATTTACTATAGGGGCCTCTTTCGGTGCCGACGGAAATCTTGTCACCAGCGATTTGAACTTTATGCGGATTTTTTCGACGCGGAGAACAAGAGGTTTAATCGATATAGGTATTGTTCACTTGCAGCCGGGAACAGATGTTAAGGCTGTTGTTGATAAAATGAGGGCAACTTTGCCGAATGATGTGAGAATTTCTTCTAAAGAAGAGTTTGTAGATATTGAAAAAAAATATTGGCAGGAAAGTACCTCAATCGGATTTGTTTTCACTCTCGGCGCGGCAATGGGATTTATCGTTGGGATAGTGATTGTTTATCAAATTCTTTATACTGATGTTACCGATCATTTACCCGAATACGCTACGCTAAAGGCGATGGGATATAAGGATATTTACTTTTTGGGTGTGGTGTTTCAAGAGGCTTTGATTTTGGCAATTCTTGGTTATTTGCCGGGGTTTGGAGTTTCTTTGGTGCTGTACAATTTAGGGAGAAGTGCTACGAGTTTGCCGATGTATATGACTTTGGCGAAAGCTATGACTGTTTTTATTATGACAGTTGTCATGTGTTCTGTGTCGGGGGCGATCGCAGTTAGGAAGTTGCAGGCTGCTGACCCGGCGGATATTTTTTAGAAGGGGAATTGGTAATTGGTAATTGGTAATTGGTAATGGGGAATTGGGGATTGGGGATTGGTAATAGAGGGGTGTAGATATGAGTAGACCGGATTTTGAGGATTTGGATGTTTACAAGTTGGCAGAAAAGCTAGCAAATGAGGTTTGGTTTATCGTCAAAGAATGGGACTTTTTTACAAAAGATACTATGGGCAAGCAACTTGTACGCGCCGCCGATAGTGTTTGCGCTAATATTGCAGAAGGACGGGGCAGGTATAATTATCAAGATAATCGGCGTTTTGTTAAGATTGCCAGAGGTTCTTTGTATGAAACAATCACCTTTTTGAGACTGGCATATGCCAGACAGTTGCTGGTAGATGAACAGGTAAGAAGATTTCAACCAATAATTGATGAATTGTCGCCGAAGCTCAATGCTTATCTACACTCAATAGGTGGTAAGAAAGAGAAAATGATTGATGAAATATCTGATATCGATCGCAAATAAAAAAATCTCCTCCTTACCAATGCCCAAAGCCTAATTCCCAATTCCCCATGCCCAATTCCCCATGCCCAATTGCCAACTACAAATTACCTATGAACACTTTACCCGTTGTCTCAATTAAAAATCTCAATCATTCCTTCGGCGAAGGACAACTTCGCAAACAGACATTATTTGACATCAACCTAGACATTTATCCGGGCGAAATCGTGCTGATGACTGGGCCTTCGGGGTCGGGGAAAACAACATTGTTAACCTTGATTGGAGCTTTGCGATCGATCCAAGAAGGTAGTCTTAAAATTCTCGACCAAGAATTGCGGGGAACGGGGAAAAATAAATTAGTTAAAGTCCGCCGCGACATCGGCTATATTTTCCAAGCTCACAATTTGCTCAAATGCTTGACAGCTAGGCAAAATGTGCAAATGTCTTTAGAACTGCACAGTCATCTTTCTCCCCAAGAAACTAATGATAAAATAGAGGAAATGCTGCAAGCTGTAGGCTTGGGAGAAAGAATAGATTATTACCCCGACAGTCTTTCTGGCGGCCAGAAACAAAGAGTTGCGATCGCCCGCGCATTAGTCAGCCAGCCGAAATTAGTATTAGCAGACGAACCCACAGCAGCCCTAGACAGTAAATCAGGTCGAGATGTGGTAGAAATTATGCGAGGTTTGGCCAAAGAACAGCACTGCACTATTTTGCTTGTCACCCACGACAACCGCATTTTAGATATAGCCGATCGCATTATTCACATGGAAGACGGCTACCTCGCACAAGATACATCAACAGCGGCTGCCACAGGCGTTCTTTCGGGAAAATAATATTAATCCACCTCAACTTATTTCCGAGAACCGGGACGCTTTCCTCCTACCTTGGCAGGACTTTTGGTTGCACCTTTGGCTGGCGTTTTAGAACTACTTTTGCCACTTTTTTGACCCTTAGCTCCTACTAATTGGCTATCATTGGCATTTGTAGGTCTGCCGGCAGGCGTTCTCGTAGTCCTAAAGGTAACATTCACCCCTTCATTCGACTGTTCTAGCACCAACATCGGCGTCGGCTTGGCTTTTTGATCCCACTCAATATGAACGATGCGACCTTGAATTGTCGGCTGCCAACTGTCGTGGTCGTCTGACGGACTCAGATAAGTTTCCAAACAGTCAATAATTTGATTAATTGTTGCCGATGTTGCCTGAGTCGGCAGTTTCATCAGCTTAATTTGAATCCGAAACAGCACTCGTTTTTCTATTTTTACCGCCGGATCGCCAGTTTCGTATTCGATATCAAACATCGAATCTACTTGCCTACCGCTGCCGGCATTCCCGTTTTTATCTCCCACTGCACCCTGAGTCGGACGCAGGGCAATACTAATTTTCTCTTTGACTTTTACCTTAATCTGGTTCACAATGGCAAAGTGAAAGACTTCTTCCGCCATTCGCATTCTCAGGTAGTCTAAATTAAAGTCTCGCGAGTGGATAAGGTCGGGATTCTTTTCCATCTTTGACATGGTTTCCAGAGCCATTTTGTATTTTTTCTGGAGTTCTCGATTTCTAAACTCCTCAAATTTGAGCTTTTTGCTCAAATCGTCGAGTTTTAACTTGGTAAAGACCGCTAAACCGATAAGCAATAACAACAGTAATCCCGCCCCTCCTATTAAGAGTTGGTCTGAGGACGGATCTCCGGGTTTAGCCTTTTTAGGTTTGGGAGAGGCTACTGCCAACCTTGGTTCTACAAGGATTATTTGGGTTGACATGGGCTTTTAAAGGGTAAAATTTGACGCTATATTTATACAGGACTCCAGAGTAGAGCTGTTAGTGCAACTGGATCAACCAACATTGACATCATTCCACCATCATCTTGGTACAACTGGATTTCTGCAACTGGAGCACGCACCCTCTAATTAATACTTTATCTTTAACTGCAAGCAGGTTTCCGAAATATCGGAAAATCGCGCGCTGGTACTGGTCAATAGAAATGGTGAATTGTCTGTAATATATTATACCTATACAGCTAAAAAAAATGTTTGTTCGGGGGGCTCCTCTTCGAGAAAAATAAAAAGAAATACACATAAATTAATAGTAACTATGGAAGCGAGCTGCGGAAAACATCAAGCAGAACAGCCGATCGCCCGGACGATCGAGGGGCGGACGTTGGGAGAGTGATATATTCCTACTGTGCGCTCGCGGACGCCTTGCAAGCCCACCGGGCGGCTTGCTGTGAAAGTCGAGCTGTGGTGCGATCGAACAACGTCTCCTTAGCTAAGATTACAGCTAATACCACCAATATTCGATCGTGACCTACGAACCCCTGCACCACAAATATCGCCCTCAGACATTTGCCGAATTAGTCGGTCAAGAGGCGATCGCCCAAACCCTCACCAGCGCCATCCTACAAGAGCGCATAGCACCAGCATATCTATTCACCGGCCCCAGAGGCACCGGTAAAACCTCTAGTGCCAGAATTTTCGCCAAATCTCTCAACTGTATTTCTACGGCTGCCCCCACCCCGACCCCTTGTGGCAAATGCAACGTTTGCCAAGAAATTGCCCGAGGTTCGACACTAGATGTCATCGAAATTGACGCCGCCAGCAACACGGGAGTAGATAACATTCGGGATTTGATCGAACGAGCTCAATTTTCCCCCGTACAGTGCCGCTATAAAGTATATGTAATCGACGAAGTTCATATGCTCAGTACCCAGGCATTTAATGCCTTATTGAAAACATTAGAAGAACCACCCGATCACGTTGTATTCGTCCTCGCCACAACCGACCCACAAAGAGTATTACCAACTATTATTTCTCGGTGCCAAAAGTTCGACTTTCGCCGCATACCCCTCGACGCAATGATTGCTCACTTGCACAAAATTGCCCAATTAGAAAATATCAATATTGCCAGTGACGCAGTACAAATGGTTGCTCAAATTGCCCAAGGAGGTCTGCGAGATGCCGAAAGTTTGCTCGACCAACTGAGCTTATTTCCCGGTCAAGTAACAGTCGAAAAAGTTTGGGATTTAGTCGGCGCGGTTCCCGAAAATGATTTAATGGATTTGCTACAAGCTATTGATACAGATAACGCTACAGCACTAATAGACATGACTCGTCACCTCATGGATCGCGGTCGGGAACCGCTAATCGTGCTGCAAAGTCTCGCCAGCTTTTACCGAGATTTGCTAATAGCCAAAGCTGCACCAAAGCGGTCAGATTTAGTAGCTTTAACATCAGAAACTTGGGAAAAACTGGGGGATTTTGCCCGCAGTTGGGATGCGGAGTTGATTTTGGCAGGTCAGAAACATTTGCAAACCCACGAAGTGCAAATTAAAAACACTACTCAGCCACGTTTGTGGCTGGAAGTAACGCTGTTGGGATTATTGCCCTCAGCAATTAGAACTCAGCCACAACCAACAGCAGAACCAGCTAAAAATGTTGCTCAACCACCACAAAATCACCCCCCCCAACCCAGGGCGGGCACGGAGGCACCGCCCCTACAATCGGGGGGCAGCCAGACATCTAATATTGAACAATCTTCAGTTCCCAATTCGCAAAATCCTCCACCTCAGTCGCAGCCGGTGGCTAATCGAACAGAAAGCACACCTCCTGCTGCGATTCCCGTACCTGTACCAACTGCTGAAACGAATCAAACAAATTATTCACCGACTAATTCAGCCGATGAAATCGATTTAAATCGAGTGTGGGAAAAGGTACTTGACCGCGTGCGGCCGCATGGAACTCAATCGCTGCTTCGCCAACATGGACAGCTAGTAATTTTTAGCAATGATACTGCTTATGTTAAGATTAGTTCGCAGCCGTTGCTCAATATGGTTAAAGACAAAGTAGCTAATATTGCAGAAGCTTTTTTGCAAATTTTTAACCGTCGAGTAACAGTAAAAGTGGGATTGACAAATCCCGCTGAAACTAATAGTTCCCGCGCCCAGAATTTGCCCACTTCTAACGGACGTGTTGGCGAAAATCCCAGGAATTCTCATCCTGCGGATGATGTCGGCCAACAGGTGCAGAAGTCGGCGGATTCTGAGATTACAGATGATTTTTTGGGGAATAGGGGAGAAGAACAAAAACACCCGCCTGCGCCTGAAAATACCGCCGTTAATGTCCCGGCAATTTCCGAATCACGATCGCCCACAAACGGTTCTACAGACTCTCAAAATGACTTTAACGCTCAGGCTATAGCGGTGCGTGATGATGCGCGAGATGTCGCGAATACGGCTAGGCAATTGGCTGATATGTTTGACGGGCAAGTAGTCAATTTGTCGGATGACTTGGAGATTTGGGAGTCGGAAACTTTTAGATTGGAATCTGAACCGGATTTTTCCGAGTTATCTTCTGAGTTAGGTGAGGATGATTTTATAGATTGGTAAGTAGATCACTAAAAAAAACCGAGAAACCCGGTTTTTTTAGTAGGGGCGGTGCTAAGAGTGGCTGCCCTTCCAGGTTTCTTAATACCCTAAAAGTTTTAGGTTGAATTAGAGTCACCTAGTGATTGTGAATATCTACTTTTAAGCTGACTCTGGTTTTGGCAGCGAAGACGGAAGTACCAATAACTCGGCGGTCGATCGCTTCTCGACCATTTCCTTAGTAATCGTACACCGGGCAACATCCTTGCGCGACGGCAACTCGTACATCACATCCAACATCAATTCTTCGACAATTCCCCGCAGCGCCCGTGCTCCAGTTTTGCGGCGGTATGCTTCCTGGGCGATCGCCCGAATCGCATCCGGCTTAAAGTCCAACTGCACATTATCCATCTTCAGCAGCTTTTGATACTGCTTAACCAAAGCATTGCGCGGTTCCGTCAAAATCGCCATCAGTGTTTCCTCATCCAGCGGCTCTAACACCGCAGCCACCGGCACCCGCCCAATAAACTCAGGAATCATCCCAAACTTCACCAAATCATCCGGTTCAAGTTGCTTGAGTACATCAGCAGCCCGCTTTTCCTTCGGCTGAGCTTCTCCGGGCTGAATAAAACCCATTGACTTTTTACCCGTTCTCTGCTCTATCACTTTCTCAAGACCGACAAAAGCACCGCCGCAGATAAACATGATATTGCTGGTATCAATTTGGATGCAGTCTTGGTAGGGATGCTTGCGGCCGCCTTGGGGAGGTACATTGGCGATCGTCCCCTCCAGCATTTTCAGCAGCGCCTGCTGCACACCTTCACCCGACACATCCCGCGTAATCGAAGGATTTTCGCTCTTGCGGGCTATTTTGTCAATTTCATCAATATAAATAATGCCGCGCTGCGCCTCTTCCACGTCCATATCTGCTACTTGCAGCAGCCGCAGCAAAATATTTTCCACATCTTCCCCGACATAGCCCGCTTCCGTCAGCGTCGTCGCGTCAGCCACCGCAAAGGGTACGTCTAGCATATCCGCCAAAGTCTGAGCCAGCAGAGTTTTTCCGCAACCAGTCGGCCCGATTAACAAAATATTCGATTTTTGCAGTTCTACTTCTTCCGGCGGGTGCTTGCCGCTATTTTTGGCATGGATAAAGCTCAGGCGCTTGTAGTGGTTGTAAACTGCCACCGAGAGCACCTTTTTCGCCTCATCTTGCCCGATCGCATTTTCGTCGAGATAATTTTTAATTTCCCTCGGCTTGGGAATTTGGCTCAGCGACATACTTTTGCCCGAAGTAGCGCGGCGCTTTTGCGTTGTTTCCTGCTTCGGTGCCACCGCCGCTGCGGGTACTGCACTCGAATCAAACAACTCCTCATCTAAAATTTCATTGCACAAGTCAACGCATTCGTCGCAGATATACACCCCGGGCCCTGCGATCAACTTGCGTACTTGCTCTTGAGACTTGCCACAAAACGAACATTTTAGATGGGAGTCGTACTTAGACATAACAGCCTCTTAATTCAGTGCAGTGACATTCTCTCCCGCCGCCGGAAGGTTTTCTTTAGCGATAACTCGATCGACCAAACCGTAATTTTTGGCTTCCTCGGCTGACATAAAAAAGTCGCGCTCTGTATCAGCCTCTAATTTGTCGATCGGTTGACCTGTGTGGTGCGCTAGCAGTTGATTCAGCTTACGCTTATGATAAAGGATTTCTTTGGCTTGAATCTCAATATCAACTGCTTGACCTTGAGCGCCTCCAAGCGGCTGGTGAATCATAATTCGGGAACTCGGAAGAGACATCCGCTTACCGTGAGCTCCTGCTGTCAGCAGAAATGCGCCCATACTCGCTGCCAAACCGTAACAAATCGTCACCACATCCGGGCGGATTTGCTGCATTGTGTCATAAATTGCCATGCCGGCCGTCACCGAGCCGCCGGGGGAATTAATGTACATTTGGACATCTTTTTCTGGGTCTTCGGCATCTAGATACAATAGCTGAGCCACTATTGAGTCAGCAACTTCGTCGGTTACGGGAGTTCCTAAAAACACAATTCGCTCCCGCAGCAAGCGCGAGTAAATGTCAAAGGCCCGCTCGCCCATCCCCGACTGTTCTAGTACCATCGGCACTACATTGCTGGGGCTGGAACTGACATCAAAATCGTTATAGCTTGTAATTAGGTAATTGGAAGATTGAGATACAACCATAAGACACCAGTCAAGGATTCTAGACAATTTGCTGCTGCTGATGAAAGCTTTGAATTAAGCCGCCAGCTTTTAACTATTATGCCTCTTCTGAACAGATATCGGGGGAATGGGGAATGGGGAATGGGGAATGGGGCATTGGGCATTGGGTATAGTCGAGCAAAAATCTTGTGACTATTTAACCCAAATTCAACAGTAGCTCGACATTAAAGGTAAAATTCGATCGCACTTCAGATACCCCCGATCGATCCCCGCCGTAGGGACACTCCAAGACCCGATTAGTATCAACAACCAGGCTAAAACCCTTGATCAATCTCGGTTTTACGCTAAGTCTAGATCCCCCTAAATCCCCCTTAAGAAGGGGGACTTAAAGAGGCTTCTTGTCCCCCCTTCTTAAGGGGGGCTAGGGGGGATCTGGCGTTAACAATCAAATAGCCGTTCTGACTGGGTTTGACGTTAAGTTGACACGAATAAGGGCGGGCGTGCGGTGTCCCTCCTACTTTCATTCTGGGCCCTAATCTTCGCCTACAACTTCAACTTCGACGCTTGTGGCTGCTTCTGAAGTTTCTGCATCATCTGCATCTGCATCAGATTCTTCTGCTGCCGGAGTCAGTGAGCCTTCAGGTAGGAGTTCGATTGTTCCTTTTTCTTCCAACCATTTCAGGGTTTTTTGTTTGAGCAAGTCTTCTGCTACAAATTCCTGCAACCTTTGGGGGTCAAAATCTCCTTTGGGAAACTGCTTTCTGATTTTTTCTACTTCTGCTTTTACTTCTGCTGGTTCAACAGATAAGGATTCCAGCTTGGCTACTTCTGCCAGAGCTAAATTCTGCTTGAGGCGATCAATTGCTTCCGGGCGCGAGCGTTCCCGCATCGGGCCCATATTTTCTTCGGTAAACAGTTGGTTGATATCTATGCCGTAATTTCTCAATTGGGCGGCTTGTTGATTCAACAAATAATCTATTTCGCGATCGACCATTGTTTCGGGAATTTCCACTTCTATTAGCTGCGTGAGTGCTGCTGATATAGCTTTTTCCTTATTAGCGGATGTCTGGTTTTCTTTGTCTGCTTTAAACCGAGTTTCGAGCGATTCGCGCAGTTCTGCTAAAGTTTCAAATTCGCTGACTTCTTGGGCGAAGTCGTCGTCCAGCTCCGGCAATTCTTTTTCCTTAAGTTCTTTGAGGGTAATCGTAAAGACTGCCGGTTTTCCCGCTAATTCTTCACTGCTATACTCATCTGGGAACTGCACAGAAACTTCTCTAGTTTCTCCTGGATTCATCCCGATCATGCCTTGGATAAAGCCCGGTACAAACTGATTTTCCGATAATTCTACTTGGAAGTCTTCTGCTTCGCCACCAGGAATTTCTGCGGGAGTTTCGCCTTCGGCTGCTTCTGCAAATCTACCGGAGAAATCAACCAAAGCCGTGTCTCCCAACTGAGCCGGCCGGCCTTCTACGGGGATTAAAGTAGCTTTGTCCAATCGATATTTTGCCAATACCTCATCTACCTGAGCCTCATCATACTTAGCTTCTTCTGCTTGAAGCTGCAAACCTGTGTACTGACCCATTTTCACTTCGGGTTGTACATCAACCTTCGCCGAAAAAATCAGAGGCTGTTCAGGATCGAACTTAGCTAGTAATTCTTCAAACTCGGTGCGAAGTTCAAAACTGCCAATTGCGGCAATTTTTTCTTGTTCGAGGGCTTTTTGCAGGGAATCATTAATCAAATTTTCCAAAGCCGTCGCCTTCAAACGACTCTGGCCTAGGCGCTGTAGCAAAACTTGACGGGGAACTTTGCCTTTGCGGAACCCAGGAATACTAACCTCGCGAGCAAATTGTTTAATTACTTGCTCGTAAGCTTGTTTTGACTTTTCTGACGGTACTTCGATTTCCAGACCAATTTGGCTAGCTGGAAGTTTTTCCTGGGTTACTTTCATCGGCTTTTGTGATATTTAACAATAGTGTCATAAAATACATACAAATCTGACTTTGCCTGCATTTTAATTTTGTACGCTTTGACTCGTAACGGCACAACTACAACACCTTTACCGGATGAGACTGTAAGTCATTGCCGGCTACTTTTTTGGCTCTTGCCAAATAGTTTTGGTTTGAGGATACTAGCTTTTGCTGCTAGGAATGTGGAGGTTAAGTCCACTAATTGCCGATGCACCATAGCACATATCGCCCTGTGATGTCAATCTTGCCGACCTCTGCGGTCAGTCAAAGTCAATGGATGCGCCTGCGAAAATGCAGATATATCGCAAAACTAAAGCGGATGCGGATTGGGCGTGGGCGAGCGGCAGAAAGATGCTAAACTGGCGTTGGGTACGATCGCCCGGATCAATCGGGAAGTTCGATCGCCCGTTTCGGTTAACTGCACTATTGCCATCCTCTCATGCTCCTGATGTCGCATAACATTAATTAAGTTTGATATTGAGAATTGCAGTTATTTAAATTTTTGATTTCGATCTTTTAGACTTTAATTTTTGGAGGAAACTAATTTGTCTCAATCCTATCGAGTTGCCATTTTAGGAGCCACCGGCGCAGTCGGGGCCGAGTTGCTAGAACTCTTGCATAGCAGGAGTTTTCCGATTTCTAACTTGAAGCTGCTGGCTTCGGAACGTTCAGCAGGCACAACTTTGCCTTTTGGCGGCGAGATGCTGCCTGTCGAAGCAGTGTCGGCGCGATCGTTTGATAATGTAGATCTGGTACTGGCTTCTGCCGGTGGCTCTACTTCTAAATTATGGGCTCCGCAAGCGGTGGCAGCCGGAGCAGTAGTAATTGACAATTCTAGCGCTTTCCGCATGGATGCGACCGTACCGCTAGTGGTTCCCGAAGTCAATCCCCAAGCAGCAGCAGCTCACCGAGGTATAATTGCTAATCCCAACTGCACGACTATTTTGATGGCAGTCGCCGTTTGGCCACTTCACAAAGTTAGGCCGATACAGCGCATAGTTGTAGCGACTTACCAGTCTGCCAGCGGCGCGGGGGCGAGGGCAATGGAGGAAATGAAAGCTCAAGCAAGAGCAATTTTGCAGGGGGAAACGCCCCAAACAGATATATTTCCCTACCCATTAGCATTTAATTTGTTTCCGCACAACACCCCGATTAATGATTTGGGGTATTGTGAAGAAGAGATGAAAATGGTAAACGAAACTCGGAAGATATTTGGTACGGACGAGATTAAAATTACGGCAACTTGTGTGCGGGTTCCCGTACTCCGGGCTCATTCGGAAGCGATTAATCTAGAGTTTGCAGAGCCTTTTAGCGCGATCGAGGCCAGGGAAATCTTAAAGCAGGCAAGCGGGGTTAAGCTGGTAGAAGACTGGCAAGCTAATTATTTCCCGATGCCTGTCGAGGCCAGCGGTAAGGATGACGTGTTAGTCGGCAGGATTCGCCAAGATATTTCTCACCCCTGCGGGTTGGAAATGTGGCTGTCTGGCGATCAAATCCGCAAAGGGGCGGCTTTAAATGCGGTGCAGATAGCTGAGTTGCTGGTCCAAAAAAATTTGTTGCGAACCCAAGTGGCGGCGGCTTCTAATTAAGGGGAACCCTGGCAATTAGGAAATTGAAATTGGGGATTTTAGATAAACCTTTCATCTGAAATCAAAAATTTAAAATCAAAAATCAACAGTCTAAAATCGGAGAAAGTGTGGTAAAGTTTGGACGGGTTCTGACTGCAATGATTACGCCGTTTAAGGAAGACGGCAGCGTTAACTATGCGGTAGCAGAACAATTGGCAGTTCATTTAGCCGATCGCGGTACAGATAGCTTGGTAGTGTGCGGAACTACTGGCGAGTCTCCCACTATGACCTGGGATGAAGAGTACGAATTATTTCAGGTGGTACAAAAGGCGGTGGCCGGTAAGGCGTTGGTAATCGCAGGAGCCGGATCGAATTCTACTTCAGAAGCAGTAGCAGCTACCCAAAAAGCAGCTAAACTCGGGTTAGATGGCTGTTTGCAGGTGGTTCCTTATTACAACAAACCCCCGCAAGAAGGTTTATATAATCATTTTCGGGCGATCGCGCAATCTGCTCCAGAATTGCCTATAATGTTATATAACATCCCCGGTCGCACTGGTCAGAATATGTTGCCGGAGACGGTGGCTCGATTGGCCCAAATCCCCAACATTGTGGCCGTAAAAGAAGCAAGTGGCAACTTGGATCAAGCAAGTCAAATTCGGTGCTTGACATCCCCTGAATTTGCCATCTATTCTGGAGATGATTCCCTAACTTTGCCAATGTTGGCGGTAGGAGGATCTGGTGTAGTTAGCGTAGCCAGCCATCTGGTAGGAGAGCAACTGCAACAGATGATCAAAGCTTTCGAGGCCGGTCAAGTTCAAGTCGCTACCCAGATTCACTTGCAACTTTTTGACCTGTTTAAAGCTCTTTTTCTCACCACAAATCCCATTCCCGTCAAGACAGCTCTCAAACTTCAAGGCTGGGATGTAGGCTCCACCCGTCCGCCCCTGTGCGATCCGCCCGTTGAGGTAACTCAAAAGTTAAAGGACGTACTGAGTCAGCTAGCAGCAGTATCAGCTAGCTAGACGAGCGAGAACGAGTTTTCAGACAACTGAATATTGGTTGTTATCAGTCATTAGTTCTGAGTCATCAGTCATTAGTAATTAACTGTTAGTAATTAGCTAACAGTCAAAAAATAAAGACTGAGGATTAAAGACTGAAGGCAAAAGACAACTGACTGTAGGGGATAGTAAAACCCCGTAGGGGAGTTTTCCACAAATATCTTGGAAAAAATCGCCCCCATCAACGAACAACAGATAAAAACCTCCCAAAAAGCTTGTCTTGAACAGGCAGGATGCCTGTTCCACAGGGATTATTGGAGAGGTCTAGACAGTAGGCGACAGACGACAGACAACAGTCAACAGTCAACAGTCAACAGTCAACAGTTAACAGACCAATAACAAAAATAACTAACAAAGGATACGCATGATCAAAAATACAACTGCATCTGCTCTAAAAGTTATTCCCCTCGGCGGACTGCACGAAATCGGTAAAAACACTTGTGTGTTCGAGTACGGCGACGAAATCATTCTTTTAGATGCCGGTTTAGCGTTCCCGACAGATGGAATGCACGGGGTAAATATTGTCCTCCCAGACATGACTTACCTGCGGGAAAACAGCCACAAAATTAAAGGTATGATCGTGACTCACGGTCACGAAGACCACATAGGCGGTATTCCTTACCACCTCAAACAATTTGAAATTCCGGTCATCTACGGCCCCCGTTTGGCGATGGCTTTGCTAGCCGGAAAACTCGAAGAAGCGGGAGTGTCTCACCGCACTGAATTGAGAACGGTTCGACCCAGGGATACTGTCAGAATTGGCAAGAATTTCTTAGTCGAATACATCCGCAACACTCACTCGATGGCCGACAGTTTTACTGTCGCCATTCACACTCCCGTGGGAATTGTGATCCACACCGGAGACTTTAAAATTGACCACACTCCTGTAGACGGCGAGCATTTTGATTTGCAAAAGCTGGCGGAGTACGGCGAGAAAGGCGTGCTGTGCTTGATCAGCGATTCTACTAACTCGGAAGTTCCCGGTTTTACCGCTTCGGAAAGTTCTGTGGCGCCGAATTTAGACAGAATAATCGCTCAAGCACCGGGACGGATAATGCTGACGACTTTTGCTTCGTCGGTACACCGATTGCAAATTGTTTTGGACTTGGCTAAGAAAAACAATCGGTATGTCGGAGTGGTTGGGCGGTCGATGCTTAACGTCATCGCTCACTGCCGCAATCTCGGCTACATCAAATGTGAAGATAGTATTTTCAAACCGCTGAAAGAAATCCGCAATTTGGCTGAAGACAAGGTTCTGATTTTAACTACAGGTTCCCAAGGCGAACCGATGGCGGCGATGACTCGCATTGCTAACGGCGAACATCACGAACTGAAAATCAGAAAGGGCGATACAGTCATTTTCTCAGCTAATCCGATTCCGGGAAATACGATCGCAGTGGTAAACACGATCGATAAACTGATGATGCTGGGAGCACACGTGGTTTACGGCCGCGACAAAGGCATTCACGTTTCCGGTCACGGTTGTCAAGAAGACCAAAAGTTAATGATTAACATGACTCGTCCCAAGTTCTTCTTGCCGGTTCACGGAGAACACCGGATGCTGATCCAGCACTCCAAAACGGCTCAAAGCATGGGCATTCCCGCTAGCAATATGGTGGTTATTGATAACGGCGATGTCGTAGAATTAACTGAAAATTCGATGCGAGTTGCTGGCCAAGTGCCTTCAGGAATTGAATTGGTAGATGCTTCTCGATCGGGCGTGGTCAAAGCTAGCGTCCTCAAGGAACGTCAGCAGTTAGCCGGAGATGGGGTTGTAACTGTAGCGGCGGCTTTGAATTGGGAAGGCAAATTAGTTGCCAAACCAGAAGTTCACTTGAAAGGTGTAGTGACATCAGCCGAGCGCGCGGAGGTGATAAAATTAATCACTCAAACTATAGAAACAGTTTTGAGCGATCGTTGGTCAGAATTTGTCAAACCCGCCACTGCTGACTCACAAGTTGATGTTGACTGGGTAGGAGTTCAAACGCAAATAGAAAAGGCAATTCAGCGAGTGATGCGCCGGGAACTTCAAAGCAATCCGCTGTTGGTATTCCTGATGCAAATTCCTGAAGAAGCAGTGCGATCGGAAAAAGCAGCAGTATCTCCAGGTTCCCTGGAAGCACCTAAGCTATTATCATCGCCATCATCGCCCTCGCCATCATCGCCCTCGCCATCGTTGCCATCTCCTGCCAATCAGGTGACGGGCCGGCGCCGTCCCCGGACTGCTGCAAGGGCAGCTTCTTAGGGCGATAATTTTCGGACGCACTGCGAACCAAGAAAGGAGTTTTAGGTTTTGTAGTTGCGCTTGGGCATCCAAGCGCAACTACAACCCTAGATTTGATTTCATAAATAGATTTCCTCACTAAGTGAGGGAAGAGTTTTTAACCGCCGATAAACGCAAATGAACGCAGATAGTAATTAATTCTATCTGCGTTCATCTGTGTTTATCTGCCACCATCTGCGGTTGCAAAATCAGCCACCAGCAACTGCTGGAACAATGCTAACTTCATCGCCATCTTGGAGGGCTGTTTTTGAGCCATCCAAAAAGCGGATGTCTTCGCTGTTGACGTAGAAGTTGAGAAATCTGCGGGGTTCTCCCTTTTCATCGCACAGGCTTTTTTTGATGCCGGGACAATTTGTTTCCAGCGATTCAATTAGTTCGGAAATGTTATCGCCGGCGCATTCGATGGTGGCTTGATTGTTGGTAAATTTTTGCAGGGGAGTGGGAATTAAAACTTTGACGGTCATTTTTTTAGTCCTTAGTCAGTAGTCATTTATTAGTTATTAGTCCTCAGTCATTAGTCATTAGTTATCAGTCAGTAATCATCAGTCAACAGCTTAATAACCAATGACTAATGACTACCGACTACTGACTAATAGCTGTTAAACCGAAACTTGTTGCCATTCTAAGCGTTCGAGCGTGCGGGCGCGTTCGAGGGCGCGCTCGAACGCTTCTAGTTTCGGTTCGAGGGTGATGGGTTCGCCGATGTAGCCTTGAACTGCTTCCTGCGTTTTCAAACCGTTGCCAGTGATGTAAGCGACGGTGGTTTCATCGGGATTGATTTTACCTGCTTCTACGAGTTTCTTCAAGACTGCGATTGTCGTGCCACCTGCAGTTTCTGTAAATATGCCTTCAGTTTCTGCTAGCAGTTTCATGCCTTCGATGATTTCGGTGTCGCTGACGGATTCAATGTTGCCCCCTGTTTTGCGGGCGATTTCCAAGGCGTACATACCGTCTGCTGGATTGCCGATCGCGATCGACTTAGCAATTGTATTCGGTTTCACCGGTTTGACGAAATCACGGCCTTCGCGGAATGCTTGGGCGATGGGGGAACAGCCGTCAGCTTGGGCGCCGCTGAACCGAACTTTCTTTTCATCAACTAAACCGACTTCGGTGAATTCTTGAAATCCTTTATAAATTTTTGTGAACAAAGAGCCGGAGGCGAGGGGAGCGACGATGTGATCGGGCAATTCCCAGCCTAGCTGTTCGGCAACTTCGTAGCCGAGGGTTTTTGAGCCTTCGGAATAATAGGGACGCAAGTTGATATTGACAAATCCCCAGCCATGTGTATTGGCGACTTCGCAACAGAGACGGTTAACTTGGTCGTAGTTGCCGTGAACTGCCATGACAGTTGGATTGTAAATCAGAGTGCCGAGGACTTTGCCTGCTTCTAAGTCGGAGGGAATGAAGACTACGCAGTCGAGTCCGGCGTGGGCGGCGATCGCAGCCGTAGAGTTAGCTAAATTGCCGGTGCTGGCACAGGATACCGTTGTGAAACCCAATTCTCTCGCTCTGCTGAGGGCGACTGACACCACTCTGTCTTTAAAGCTGAGAGTGGGCATATTGACGGCATCGTTTTTAATATAAAGATTTTTTAGACCGAGGCGGCGCGCCAAGCGGTGGGATTTTAATAGAGGAGTCATCCCAGTGCCGACATCGATGACGTTATCTGTAGCGACTGGTAAAAATGCGCGGTAGCGCCAGATCGAGTTGGGGCCGGCTGCGATGGTTTGGCGAGTGACGCTGCGGCGGATGGCGTCGTAGTCGTACTTGACTTCAAGCGGGCCAAAACAGCAATCGCAGACGTGCTTGGCTTGGAGTTCGTACTCTTCGCCACATTCTTTACACTTAAGGGCTGTGAAGGTTGCTGCTGTGGATTGGGTTCTGGTCGCCTGGGTCATAGCTCAACTCTCTAGTTTTGCGATGTTTTCTTATTCTTGTGCAAGATTAGCACGGTCAATTTAGCCCGTCAACCATACCCGATTTTTTTAGTCGGGATTGATTTTCCAGTTACTTTTAAGTTAAACAGTGGTGTATTTAACTTGGATATTTGGGCGGGTGGAACGCCCAAACCCTACTCTCCACAAGGATTTGACTTGTTTTCAGGATCGGGATCTTAATCCAGATTGTCAGGCCCACACGCGAGCCCGATCGAGCTCAAGGATGATTTACCGACGGAATTGTTACAAAACTTAATAAATCTTTTTTGGGCTAACAATTGGGCAGTCGTGCGATCAAACACAACTACAAAACCTCGAATTTTTGATTAACCAACTTAGCCTACCCGCCGCTGACGGGAGGGATGAGTACAACTTCGTCGCCGTCTTGGAGGATGGTGTCGGGGGAGACGAATTCCAGGTTGAGGCCGAAGCGGGTGCGATCGCGCCATTGTTCTAATTGAGGATATTGGGCGATCGAGCTTTCGAGCACTTGAGACACTGGGGTTTCGGGAGGAAGTTCTAATGTAAGTTCCGAAACACCGTAGGCTTCACCGAAGGCGGCGAACAGTTTAACGGTGATGGTAATTGAAGAGTTAGACACGGCTGTTGAGTGCGATCGACGGTTTGGCAATTATCAACTACACCATACAATTAATTAGTAATTAGGCGCGCAGAGGCTTAGAATTGAAAGCGGCAACCTCTAGTTAAGTTTTACCCCATCGGGTAAAGATGATAGTTGATTGCAGCAAAAAGTCTTAACAATATTGTATGCCGATCGCTCTCACCAACCAGGCGTTAGAAGCAGTTGGCATCCACTTAGATGCAGCTAGCTAAGGTCTAGTTAGCTGCTGTTGAGGCTAATGCGAGAATAATTTTTGAGGATGCGGTATAGATACTTTACGGTAATTGTGGGAGAGTACAAAAAGCTCGCACTACATTTAGCAGGCAACAACGCAGACAAGGCCCTGCCAACCCGCTTTCCTGACAAAAAATCAGGTTATAAAGTGTGGCTTGGGATAGTCAAACCTTTGCCATGCTTAGCAAGCTAGCCGTTCTATCTAAGAAGAATACTGAAGTTAACGCGATAGAAATATATGGCAAGTAACGATTTTAAAGTGCTTCAGATTATTGAAGCTAAAGGCTGGTATGCCTTTGGGAGTACGAAGCAAAGCCAGCACGTTGAGAGATGGGTAAGACCTGTCGTGTGTTGGGTTTTAATAGAAGATAAAAAAAAGCGACGGGTTGTGACAGCTACCGCTAGCTATCAGATCCAGATTGATGACAAAGAAGTCGAGTTTTTTGCCCACGAAAGCGAAATTCAAGATCTGGAGAGTCTCCCAAAGTCGGTCTCGGTATCGGAATTTCTGAAAACTGAAGATTGAGATAAGGGCAAAAGGAGATAATTTAACAAGTTATTAATTATTCCTTAGTGATTCCTTAAACTTGCTATCGGATTCTATTGGAATTAGAGGCACAAGCTCTAGATTGGGGATAGGGGGAGATGAGGACAGGGGGAGAATTTATACTTTTGCTTTGCCTTCTGCATCTTGTCTCCAATGCCTTAAGTAACCCAAAAAATAAAGAGGCCGGAAGATTGCTGGCAATGCCAACACGCTTCCGACCTTGCTGAATAACAGGGTATGCATATGTTTTTAAAGTATGGCAGGGAGGCTTTTGAGATATCAAGAGGACTATTGCAATCACCCACTTTTGCTTTCAGGCTGTGTTTGCAAGGCTCCTATTATTTTAGACTGAGAATTTGAAAATTGAGAGGGGGGAGGCTTACAGGTTAAGGATTCTAGCTATTTATCTGTAGCGGGTGCTACAAAAAATGGTGGCATTGGCGGACGATCGCACCTTCTCCCTAAATGGTGGACACTCAAAGCAGAAAGTTCGATCGTCCTCTGCAACCGCCGCGACTTTAAACCCCACTACCAACAGGTTCAGGCTTCTGCTGCGGTATCCGCCGCCCCAGCAGGGCCATCCGCACGCCGCCGGCAGGCCCTAAAGTCACCCCTCGGCGTTTGGCCTGTACAGGCTTTTTCTCGGCCAATACTAAGTCGAAATCCCGCAAAATGGTTGCCAGCACCAGTTTCATCTCCAACTGCGCCAGCGCCAAGCCGATACAGCGGCGGCTGCCACCTCCAAAGGGCAAATACTCATAAGGCGAGAATTGCCTCTCCAAAAACCGTTCCGGTTTAAATTGCAGCGGTTCTGGATACAAATCCTCCCGTCTGTGGGTCAAATAAATCGAGCCGATGACAACCGTGCCCGGTTCGAGTTGATATCCCATCAGTTCCACGGGCGTGAGAACTTCTCGCGAAAACGTCAGCATTGCCACGGGGTAAATTCGCAGCGTCTCCTGACAAACTGCACTCAGGTAAGGTAAGCGGAAAATCTCCATCGGGTCGGGATTTTCCCCCAAACTGTCCAATTCTTGCAGTAACTTCTGGCGCACCGAGGGCGAGTTGTGAATCCAGTAAAACGCCCAAGCTATGGCCGTTGCTGTGGTTTCGTGGCCTGCAAGCAGCAGCGTCATCAACTCGTCGCGCAATTCTTCATTGGTCATGGGTTGCCCGTTTTCGTCGCGGGCGGCCATCATTAAGCTGAGAATGTCGGTGCGGTTGGCGTCTGGTTGCAGCCTGCGTTCTTCAATTTCGGCATATATCAGATCGTCAAGTTTCTGCTTCCGCTGTTTCATGCGTCCCCAAGGACTCCAAGAACCCCAATCTTGCTGCATCCAGCCGAAAAACAGCATACTCGATCGCAACGGAGAACCAGTCATATCCAGGACTGAGGTAAGTAGGGGCTTGATCTCTTCCAACCGCGGCCCGTCATCCAGGCCGAAGACAGCTTGTAAGATTACCCGCAGGGTGACTTCCTGCATGGCGCTGCGGGCCACAAAAGGTCGATCGACCGACCATTTGCTGGCAACATCTTGAGCAATATCGCAAATTAGTTGGCCGTAATTCCGCATCCGTTCCCCGTGAAAAGGTGGCATCAATAATTGGCGCTGGCGTTTGTGCCTTTCTCCTGAGAGAAGAATCATGGATTGTTCTCCCATCAAGGGTTTTAGGAGGCTGTTCAGGCTGCCTGGAGCGTGAAACGCGCTGCTATTGAGCATCTCCTGGACAGCTTGCGGGTGGTGGATCATAACCAATGGTTTCCCCTTGTTCACTCGAGCTGTGAAAATGTCGCCGTATTGTTTGGCACATTTATCCAGGAATCTCAGGGGATCGCCGATCCATTGAATTAGCTGCACAAAGGGTGGAGCTTTGGGGCCGTTAGGTAGTGTCATAGGAATTACCAGGGTTTGGGTCACAGGACTTAGCAGCATCAACAAATCTCAAAGGGTTTGAAGGTTTCTTCAATCCCTCCCAACCCTTGTTTTTAAGGGGAAAATTGCGTAAGTCTCATCTCCAATAATTTTAATAGCTTATTCTCGAACGGTGCTCAAAATATCCTCTCCAAGCTCTGTAAAACGAACTGTTTTGATTTGCCAAGGAGCATAACTGGTTAAAGTTTGGCGCACGCCCCCGAACAAACCTAACATCTGACAACTGGACAGGTTTTGCAATTTCTGCCGCGAATTTCCGGAGGCTCGCAGATCCACGGTAGCTATTCCGAGGTCGCGATCGATCGTGAGGCGATAACCAGCCAAACCAAGACTATCGAAAATCTGCTGCTTTAACACTTCATTAACCGCCGAGGACATTAACTGGTTCTCTTGGCCTGTAACTGTTTCCGGCTTCAGAGTTTGACACAAATTATCTACCTTATAAACCGTAACGGTGACAGTATTTTCTGAGATGGTAGCACTGCCTAAAACTGAGGCAACAGAGTTAGAAGGCTGCGTTAATTGACTCGATCGAGCCTCAATTTGATTTCCCGTTAGCTGTAGGTGTTGGAACTGAGGGGCGCTTGCTGAGAGTGGGCTCTGGTTTTCGGTTGAGGTAGCTGCATCTGAGCTAGAACAACTGCTACCGCCTATCAAAATTAACCAAACGCCTAAATATCCTAACTGTTTGCAGATACGGTTCATAGTTTTTAATACTCTACTAAACGTCAGTGTATGGAGGGTGAATTTTGGTGGTAGAAAGCACTTAGACCCTGATTACACTCACTTAGAAGTATTTCCCGCAGTACGGAGATGAAAACAAGTTAAGAGTTCTTGTTAATACGTGGATTTTAGTGTTAAATCAGGTAAGAGGGGTTTTACCCCTCGGTGGAGTAACCCCGCAGTTTACCTTTCTCAGCAGATCAAGCTCGCGACCCAGCTCGTAAGTGATATCAAATACCTTGTCAGTGGTGTGATGTACCGTTGCAACTCGATCCTTTCCAAGGTCTGAGGTGAAAAGCCTCTTCCGGTTGGTAAAAGCCTGAGTTTGATTAGTAGTAATGAGGACAGAATTCCGACTGGTGCGCGCATTTTAAGCTCGGCTTCGGAGCGCTTTTTTAACAGCGCCGAAATCGCGCTTATAAGGAATGTGCAAGTCGCGAACAATATCAAAACTTACGCATCAAGAGCAAAAAAACCGGGTTTTTTAACCAGGCATAAGGGCTGCAACGAAGTGTTTTCGTAAAAAAAACTGGTTTCTGGTTAAGTCGCGAATCACATAATTCCTCAGTCAGCGGATCTTTAACGAACAGGCGTGTCAAGGGTGTTATCGCAGCATTCGGTGATTTTTGTGCCGAATCTCATAAAAACACAGTGAAAAAATCATGAAACAGCAATTATTGACAAAAGTTTTTGTGGCAACAGCGATCGCCCTCAGCGGCCTGACGGTTGCTTCTCAACCAAGTTACGGTCGGCGAGCATCGGGGGAAAGTGGATTTTGGTGCAGTACCTCGACCGGTGCGCCGGTGACGGTGTACCAAAACGCTCAAGGTGCTGTAGAGCCTTGGATTGAGTGGACTTCCGATTATTTCTCCGGTTCTGGCTATGATCCGGCAACTCGGTGTCAATTAGTGAGTCAACGCCTCGAAATCTATCGCCGCCAACGAATGCTTAAGTACATTACTGCGGGCCAAATGAACGGCCAGAACGTCATCTGCACGGCGAATCAAGTTAATGGGCGGTGTCAAAATTTGATTTATACCCTCAGACCCGGCCAAGACCCGATCGGCTCTTTGTATAATTTGTTGGCTTGGCGCCAAGGATATGTCGGGATGCCGTCTTTTGATGAAACCAGTAAAATTCCTTACATAGATGTCAGCGAAAAGCTAGGGGAAAATATGGATGATGAGGCGCAACTACCCCTTTTTCCCCACCGTTCGGACAGCCTTAAAGATTGGCAAATTTTCCATCCCATCACCAATTCCAAGGATTGAGGTGGCAGATTTGGCGCGTCAAACAGCGGTACGCATCCCGACGGGGAAATCTTCTGGTTTTGGGACAATCGTCCGCCAGCAGGGCCAAACCTATACAGTGCTTACTAACTAGCACGTTGTGGCGATCTAATAATTGTCACCGACGACAGCCTCCTCCACCCACTGCTAGGAGTTCTGAGGCGGCTTGGCGATATCGAGCTGGCGATCGTTCTGTTTCGCCGCGCGATCGAGTATAAAATAGCACCATTAAGCCTTGAGGCAGGAGCGGTGTCTGAGCCAATGCTGGCAGTCGGCTTTCCTGCGGGTGCTGAGTTTGGGGGTTTGGTGGTGACCGAAAGCATAAAGGATACAAGCCCCCGGATTCATCCGTGGAGAAATAAAAAACCTGTATCCGATGAAACTTGCCCCCCGAATTTATCCGTGGGGTCAATGCTTCAATTGTTTAATCTAAAATCTAAAATCTAAAATCTAAAATCGATTGACGCTGGCTTCGTTTCGGTGCCACTACCCAAATCTTTGCCTCAAGGTTATAGGTTGGGCTATACAAATGAGGTTAAAATCGGTATGAGTCGCGACCCGATTTTTAATGCCAAAGGTTTCTTGATTGGGATTAACTGTAGGGGCAAGTATCGAGATCCAAATTTTGGCGTCTATGCTTTTGAAGAGGGAAGTGAACCAACAGCGGAATTATTGGAAAAAATGGTTAAATCCAGTTGGGGAATTCCGATTAGTATATATTTGCAGTTCGCCTCGTCTCATCTAGGGAGTTATCGATGAATGTGTGGAGTTTGCGGTTTGACGCGCTGACAATCATCTTGACAGGTGCATTAACAGTGACGGCGCTTGTCAGCCAACAATATGCTGCCTGTGCCAAAACAGCCCAAGAAATTGCCCAGCTAGCGACCTTGACAACTGTGGAAGTCAACAATACGCTGGGTTTTTTTGCTAGTGGATCGGGAGTAATTATTGCCAAACAGGGTAACATTTACACTGTTCTGACAGCTAATCATGTGGTGGCAAGCCTCGCTCAAAAATACAGCATTCGCACTCATTTGGAAAAGGATTATGCTGCGATTAGAATACAGCGCTTACCGAAAAATGACACGGATATAGACTTGGCTTTGATACAGTTTCAGAGCCGAGAACAGTATCCAGTAGCACCAATGGGCGAGTCAGAACGTGCTGTTGTTGGTTCTGCTATTTACGTTTCTGGCTATCCGCTGCCAATTTCGGGATTTGAACGAAAACTTGAGTTTACTGCTGGTATCATCTCTTCTCGCTTGGGCAGCGCCTCATCAGGGTATCGTCTGCGTTACCAAGCTGTAACCAGGCGCGGGATGAGCGGTGGGCCTGTATTTGATGCTGATGGTAGGGTGGTAGGAATTCACGGCCAGGGGGATACTGTTGGCACAATTAGGAGTCAGTGGAACGGTCAGATTGAGGAGATTAAAACGGGGTTGAATGCAGCAATCCCGATCGATGCTTTTAGGGAGTTGCTTTCACAAAACAAGCGTAACGGCTTTGATATTCTCAGCAATCTTTCTCTCAGCAGCGCCTTCGGTCAAAACCAGCCGAGTCTGGGTTATGGAGGATTTGTGTGCGATACCTCAACGGGCGAGCCGGTGACTGTGTATCAAAATCCGCAAGGGTTCAGGGAGCCTTGGATTCGCTGGAATTCTAATTTCTTTTCTAGTTCGGGCTACGATCCTCTAACTCGCTGCCAACAAGTGACTCAGCGCCTTGAGAATTATAACCGTAATAAACAGCTAAATTATGTCACGGTGGGTATTGTAAATAACCAGAAAGCGATTTGCACGAGTAGCCGCGTTAATGGGCCTTGCGAAGGTTTGATCTACACGCTGCGCCGCGATCAAGATCCGACTCCTGCACTGAGCAGTTTTTTTGTTTGGCTGGGGAATCAAAAGGCTGTGCCTTCTCTTTCTGAAAGCGGTACTGTGCTTTATATCGATGTCCGGGAACGGCTGGAACAATTTTAGATTTGGGCTTTGAGATTTTAGAGGGATTAGTAATAGGTAAACACAGAACCCCGACTTGTTAAAAAAGTCGGGGTTCTCAAACAACTACTTATTAGCTGACAAAGTGAGATATTTTACTTATTTATCACTGACATAATAGAACTCATGATTTTTTGGAACGCGGAAGCTATAAAATTACTCTTACATTCGTAAATCGAATTCAAATTTTTTAGGTATCAAGCATGACAGCAACTACCCCGCAGGCAACGTCAACAACGCCCGCTTTTTGCGAAGGCATTCAATATTTTTCGGAAACACTCCCTGGTTTTGAGACTTACGGGAAAGCACCTGCGATCGCCGAGGGGAGCAAGTCGATCGCCGATCCTGCCGATCCCGTCGCCGTCTTTCAAACGATGCTGGGAGCAGACGCGCTGCGCTACCTGACACTGCAAGTTACCGCTAGCAAGGCATCGGGACATCCGGGGGGTTTTGCTAGCCAAGCTGAGGCTTATGCCGCTTTGGTGATGCTCGGACACAAGAACATTGTCACCGAAGTCGGCCATCACGCCCCCGGCTTTTACAGTGCCATGTTTCTCGATCGATCTTTGGAAGATATGGGAATTTTCAACGTGCAGCAAGTGCGCGATAAATTCCGAGAAAAAGACGGTTTGTTAGGACATCTTTCCGGTTTCATTCCCGGCCTTTTAGCACCGGCCGGCCCCCTCGGACAAGGGCAGCATTTCGCAATGGCTGGAGCGCTTTTGCACCGCGAAAAACTGTTTGCTTTCACAATGGGTGACGGCGGCATGGGCGAACCCTATCCAATGAGCAGCATGGCGCATTTCCACACTGCTTATCCCAGCGTTACTAACTTTTTGCCTGTGTTGGTTTGGAACGGATATTCTCAGGAACATCACAGCATGGTTTCGACTAAAACTAATGCTGAAATGATTGCTTATTGGCAAGGCAACGGCTTTGAAGAAGTTATCTTAGTTGATGCTAAGGAATTTGACGATAAAAATCAACCGGAAGATTATGTTGACAGCACTGCTTTTTCGCTCGAACAGCGCATGGCATTTACCAAAGCTGTTTTAGAAGGAGTTGACAAAGCGGCAAAATCTGCTCTCGGCGGCAAATTAACTGCGTTTATTATCAAACAGTTGAAAGGTGCTGGCGTCCACGCGCGCGGAGCAAAATCTCACAACCTTTATCCGAAAGATACCCTGGATGCTCCGCACATTATCAGTGCTTTAAAAGAGCGCGCTTTGACTGCTGCTGCTTGGCAATTGGTGCGGACCAATTGCGAGCGTGCGGGCGGCGGGCCGGCGGCGAAAACAGTTGTTACTGAGTTTACCTTGCCGCTGGCAGATTTAGGCGAATTGCCTTTAGAAGAATTTGCAGTTGGGGGAGAACCGAAGATTTCGACAACAGCAATGGGACGTTTGGTAGGAAAAGTCGGCGAGCGCGATCGGACTTTTCTTGTCACTAATGCTGACGGCAACGAAGCATCGGCAATTGCCAATATCAACCAAGCTCTCAAGATTATTCACCCGACGACAGATGACCTGTACAATCAATCGCCAAACGGTCAAGTTTACGAACCTTTGAGCGAAGATGCTTGCGCTGGTTTAGCTGTAGGTTTATCGCTATTCGGAGCGCGGAGTTTGTGGTGTTCCTACGAATCTTTTGCCATCAACGGTTTACCAATTTGGCAAACTGTAACCCAAGCAATGGCAGAATTGCGCCGTCCAACTCCGGCAACTGTCACCTTATTTACAGCGGGTGCATTGGAACAAGGTCGCAACGGTTGGACGCACCAACGGCCGGAAATTGAGGCTTATTTTGCGGCGATGATGCGGAACGGAAATGTGTTTCCTTTGTTTCCACCGGATGCTAACAGCATTCAAGCTTGTTACGAGTGGGCTTTGAGTGCTAAAAATAAGGGAGTTGTGATTACTGCAAGCAAGTCGCCGCTGCCAATTCGCACTACTTTTGAACAGACTCGCCAAGGTTTGCAAGACGGTGCAATAGTGCTGCACGAAGTCGATTCCCCGCAAGCTCCCCAGAATCAAGGAGGGAGCAAGAAAGTTGTGTTTGCAGTTGTCGGCGACATGACGTTAATGCCAGTGTTTGAAGCGGCGGCATTTTTGGAAACAGAAGGGATTGGAGTGCGGATTGTTTCTGTTGTCAATCCCCGGCGTTTGTATCGTCAAGGCGATGTTGCTTGGGATACTTGTTCGGAAGCTGACGGCGGCTTTTTGAGCGATGAGAAATTTGCCGAATTGTTTGGCGGAGATGCCTTGATTGGCGTGACAGGCGGTGCTTCTGGGATGTTGGAACCTGTGATGCTCCGCAGCAATTGCCAGCGGGATACTTTCGCTTGGAAGCGGGGGGAAACTACTGCTAGTGCTGGTCAGTTGATGGCGTTTAATGGGTTGACTGCTGAGGCGTTGACTAAAAGGGCGATCGAGCTAGTTCATTAAGTTAGAATGTGAGTGAATGCCCCTGCCTGGTTTGTGCTGGGTAGGGGCTAGTAATATTTAAAATAGGATGGTGATACCTATGACAGCAAAAATTTTAGAAGAAATAGGTACGCTTGCGGAACAGCGATTGGTTCTCCCCGGTTATTATACTTGGGAGCAATTTGAGGCTCTCGAATCTTTGATGGCTGACTCTCCGGGTTTGCGGATAACTTATCTTGATGGATGGATCGAGTTTATGACACTGGGTGAAGCACATGAAAGCTTGAAAAAAGCGATCGCTATATTACTGGAAGCATACTTTTTTGAACTCGGAATTGAATTCTTTCCTGTAGGGAGTGCAACTCGCAGAGACCGGGCAAGAGATGTATCATTTGAACCAGACGAGTCTTATTATATAGGTTCAAGAAAAGAGCATCCCGATTTAGCCGTGGAAGTAACGATTACTAGCGGTAGCACAAATAAACTAGCTAAATATCTGCGACTTCGCATTCCTGAAGTCTGGTTTTGGGAAAATAATCAGTTGGCTGTGTATGGGTTGCGGGAGGATAATTATGAGCAAGTTTCAAGAAGTGAGTTGCTGCCGGAATTGGATTTAGAATTGCTGGTACGCTGCGTTTTAATGCCTTCAAGGATTGAGGCAAGGACGCAATTTCTTAATGGGGTTCGGCAAGTGGGTTGAATGCTGAGGAGTTGGTAAAAAGTGCGATCGTCTACGAGAGCTTCCCTAACGACTTGATTGGTTAAGCTAAAATGTGACAGACAACCATTGGCTCTCACAAACAACCTTTGCGCGATCGGCTCCCAGGATTTGTTAGACTTGTAGGTGTAAAGTTACTAAATTATTCCTATCTCTCTTCCTTCATCTGCGTGAATCTGCGTCAATCCATTGTCATCTGCGGTTAAAAATTTCTCTTCTTTTAACCGCAGATGAGGGCAGATAAACACAGATTAACGCAGATGAATTAGATCAAATCCGGTGGCAGGATTCGTGATTTTTGACTGTTGACTAGATTTGACGCCCGACGATACTACCGGATTTGATATGATACGATTATAGAGCTATACGTGCAGCTTTAACCTAATGCTGAGGGGATAATTTATTGGGAAGTTTTTCCGGGTTTGCTGTTAAATAAGTTTGCTTTGTTAGCTGGGAATGTAGCGAGGGTGCTAGAGGTTGTGCTGCGACGGAACCTCCATATTGTGTGAAATATCTGTCTTAATTTTATTGCTTTTTTCCCCGCAAGCCATCAACCAAAAACTCATCATCGATCGATCGCCCGCAGCTTCAAACTTATCCCGCGAAACCAGATAGCTTTGTATTTCCGACTCTGAAATCAACCCCTGTTTGACCATCTGCAAAATGGGCCCGGAGTCAAGCAAAGGTTGGAACGCTTCAATTCCGATGATATCGCTGTGGGTGACAACCGCTTCTAAATCAACGCTAACAAACCCAGCTTCTTTCAGAATGCGGCACAGATTTCGCCCGACGCATAAATTGCCGCCCCGCGATGCTATCACCTGCTTGAATTTATCCCTGACAATCTCGACTGACCAAGGCGGATTTGTCAGCCAAAACAGATCCGCATCGCTATCGATAATCACCAGTTTACCGCCCGGTTTCAAGATGCGGAATATTTCTCTAGCTGCTGCGACGGGTTCGGGAAGGTGAACGAACAGCAAACGGGCGATCGCAAAGTCAAACGTGTTATCATCCAAACCAGTATCCGCAACCGATGCTGGGATGCGATTTACTCGATCGCCCCCTTTGTCCTGCAAATATGCTACTGCTTTTTCGTGCAGTACCGGGTCAATTTCTACCGCTGTTACCCAACTGTTTGGCAGCAATTCTAACAGTTTTTCGGTGAAAAATCCCGGCCCGCTACCAGCTTCCAAAACATTCATCCCGTCGGCTAAACCGAACCACTTTAAAGTGCGCGCTTCCTTTTCCCAACTGAGGAGAACTTGAGCTTTTAAGCGCTGGATTTCTGCGTCAAGTTCCAGATTGTACGTGTTTGCTTTATATGAACCTTCGGCTGTCATAAAATTATCTTTATTCTTGCTTGGAAACCTAGATTATAATAGAACTGCGCTTTAGTGCAATTCTCGTTGCGGAGATCCACAACCACAGTTGGCGGACAGATGCAGGACGGGAGCCAGGTAATTCCTCTATTGTAAGAAGATGACCGAGACGATTTTAGATTTGGGATTTGGGATTTTGAATGAGAGTTTCAGCGGTTTAAAGCCCCTAGTTTCAACTAGGTCACAAATCGAAAATCGTAAATTCCAAATCTAAAATGGGTTGACGATTACCTAAACTGACGATGTTGTGTGGCAACTAATCAACTATGCCCCAGACTTTACCTCAACCGCAGAAACGAACATTTTTAGTTGTGGATGACCATGCGATGGTGTTAGGTGGCACGCTTAACATTCTGAAGCAAGAATATCCAGAGGCAGACATTCTGACGGCTCCAACTGCTCAGGCAGCCCTTGAGCAAATAGCGCAGACGACCCCGGATTTGGTGATTGTGGATCTGGTGATGCCAGAGACGATCGGCGAAACGGCGCAAGCAAATTCAGGGCTTCAACTTCTCAAAACGTTGATGGATAAGTATCCGAGTCTGAATATTGTGGTGCAGAGTGCCCATGTTCGGACTTTAGTTTGGCTGAAACCGTCGATCGACAATCATATGGGCGGCTTCACAGTTGTCGATAAGAGCCAGCCGATGAAAGACTTGCTAGCGATGGTTGATTGGGCGCTGCATGAGCGGATTTATACACCCAGAGAGATCCGCAATGGGCTGCAACTCAAACCCGCCTGGATGCAGGTGTTGCAATTTGCTTTTCACGAGAGCTTACAGGATACTGCGATCGCCAAACGGATGAATGTTTCTGAACGCACTGTGCAGTGTTACTGGACTAAGATTCGAGATGTGCTAGAGGTGTATAAGGATGATGATAAGAATCTGCGGATTCAAACGGAAGTGCGAGCTAGAGAAGAAGGATTGATTGATTAGTGATATCAAGTCTGGTTAATTACTTATAAATCCTGTACGGGCATCGGGCATCGGGCATCGGGCATCGGGCATCGGCCAAACAGTCGTACAAAAGTATGATAACTATTCAACCGGACATTATTATGAAGCGCGATCGAAAACAAGCAGTGAAAGCGGGCGTCACGACTTGGGGACGAGGAGCACTTCCAGGGTTGATGGTGATTGTCGCTGTGATGATGGCTAGATTGAGCGGTGCGCTTCAGTTTTGGGAGTTGGTTGCGTTCGATCGATTTCTGCGCTTGCGTCCTCCTGAGCCAATGGATGAACGGATTGTAATTGTCGGCATCACTGAGGAGGATATTCAACGCGCTAGAACTTATCCGATTCCCGATCGCGATATTGCCGATTTACTCAAACGGTTGCAAACGTATCAACCGATCGCGATCGGGCTGGATATTGTCCGCGATATTCCGGTTGAACCGGGTAATGCTGAACTGGCATCGGTGTTTCGCAGCAGCAAGAATGTGATCGGAGTGGAGATTGCTTTGCCCGATCGCAGTGGCTTTACCGTCGCACCTCCGCCCGCGCTACCACCCAAACAGGTTGGCTTTGCAGATTTCGTACTCGATGCGGATGGCTACCAGCGCCGCAGTTTATTGGGCACTAACAACGATCAACAGGAATACCGTTTTTCCTTCGCGATCCGGCTGGCAGAACTCTATTTAGCAACCCGAGGAATTAAGCTAGGTAATGGAATTCGCGATCGGGAGGCGATGCGCTTTGGCAGCATTGAATTTACCAGAGTGCAGTCAAACTCTGGCGGATATGTGGGGGCGGATGCAGGCGGGAACCAAATTTTACTGAATGTTCGCAGCGGGACAATGCCATTTCGCGTGCTTTCCCTGGAGCAAATCAAGGCAGGACAAGTAGATCCGAACTGGATTCGAGGCAAAATTGTGCTGATTGGGATGATGTCTTTTAGCGCGAAGGATTTGGCAAGTTCAGGTGCGATCGCAGGCATCAATCCCGGACGGATTTACGGAGTCGAAATGCAAGCCCACGAAACCAGCCAGATGATTAGTGCGGTGCTCGATCGGCGAGCGTTGCTTCAGGTTTGGGGGGAGGGCTGGGAAACGCTCTGGATTGCGGTCTGGGGACTCTTGGGGATGAGTTTGGGACGATTTCTGCGATCGCCCTGGAAAATTTTGATCGGACTCTTAGTCGCCAGCATTAGCCCGATCGCGCTCTGTTACTGGCTGATTCTTTTGGGATGGTGGGTGCCAATCGTACCTGTATTGCTCGTACTCGTGTTGAATGGGGCTGGGTTGACGGCAGCGTTATTTTATCGCCACGAACAGGAACTCCGACTGCGGTTGGAGGAACGTCAATTTGCGATCGAGCAGACCTTTAATGCAATTCATAGCGGCCCGTTACAAACATTGGTTGGGATTTTGAGAACTGCTCAAGAACAAGCCACACCGCCGTTATTTCTACCGGAGTTGCAACGCTTGAATCAAGAATTGCGGGCCGTTTACGGCTCTGTGCAACGAGACGCGATCGCAGATGAACCGCATCTTCGCATGGGAAGTGCGATCGAATTGGCCCTGCAGGCTCCATTGCATGAATTGCTCTACAAAGTCTATTCCAACACGCTCGAACAAGAACTGCCTTACCTCAAAACGCTCAAATTCAAAATTGTGCAGTTCGATCCTTTGAACACCTCGCATCTGCGGTTGGAACACAAGCGAGCACTCTGCCGCTTTCTGGAAGAAGCGCTCTGCAATGTGGGGAAACACGCGATCGAAGCTACTCGCTTGACCGTAATTTGCACTCAAGAAGGCGATCGGCAGGTGATTCGGGTGGCGGATAATGGTAGGGGAAAACCGTCTCAGTCAGAAACGCTTAGCTTGGCCCAAATCGATCGAGACAAGGAAACAACCGAAGATTCAAACCCTAAACTTCAACCTTCAGGATTAGGAACCCAGCTTGCAAAGAACTTAGCCAAACAGTTAGGCGGAGCATTTCGGCGCTACCCGAATCAACCGAAGGGGATGGTGTGCGAGTTAACCTGGTCAGCAAAACGGCGGTGGTTCAGGTGATTGATTCCTCAGAGTTAGCATCGGAATTATTCATCTCTCTCTTCTCTTCCTCTGTGTTCTCTGCGTTCTCTGCGGTTAAATCATTCCGATCGAACCGAAACTGTCAACTGTCAACTGTCAACTGTTTAACTTTGCACCTTCCCGCAAACGAGGCTTGCGGGTAGTCCTCTATTGTGTTTGTGTATTGTTGATTACTGTAGAAATAGTTACAGAGGGGATTGCGATGATGACTCACGAGTTGAAGCGTCGAACCATTTACTCTGCGGGCATTGCCAGTTTAATGCTGAGTGTTTCGTTCTGGATCGCTCCTGTAGCGCTGGCACAATACACTCCTCCTGAAAACCCTTCTAAACCGAAAGAAACGGGGACGAATACCACTCGCGGGGGCAGTTGCGAAGCTAATTCATCGGCGAGATTGACTGCCTTAGTGCCGTTTAGCCATGTGGGAGAGACGATTTCTGGGCATCCGACTTTTACCTGGTTTGTACCCGATCGCACTCCTCGTCCGTTGCGATTCCGGCTGTTTACTCGATCGGGACAACTGCTTTACAGAACCGAGATGCAGAGTCAGCCAGGGATTATGTCGGTTGCTTTGCCTTCAAATCTGCCCCAACTGTCGATCGGGCAATCCTATCAGTGGCAAGTGGTGTTGGTGTGCGATCCGAATGTTCCTTCGAGGAATGTCGTGGCGGCGGCAGAAATCCAAGTCGTTGCGCCTGCTGCATCGTTGCAGACTCAACTTGCAGCGGCGCCAACTCCCCAACAGCGGATTGACCTGTATGCGGAGTCTGGGCTTTGGTATGACGCGATCGCGGAAGCACGCAAAGCCTCTGAGACTTCTCAAAACCAAGCGGCTGTGCTGGAATTGCTAGATGCTCTTGCTAGTTCGGAAGCCGAACCTTTGAAAGATTGGAGCGATCGATTGCGACAAATTAGGGCGATCGAACAACAACGCCAACTCCAGCAACCCAAACCCTAAAATCCCATGCAGCCTTTCTCGCTAACACTGTTTAAATCTAGTAATTGTAAAGTGCGATCGGGCTTCCTGTTTCCCCTCGCCTTTTGCCTTTTGTCTGTTGCATTTTACATTCCTCCCCACTCCTCACTTCCGGCTGCTGCTCAAACTACTGATGCTCGTAAAGCAGAGGCCGATCGGCTGATGCAGCAGGGCAAGCAACAGTATCAGACTGGCCAAGTCCCAGCAGCGCTGAATTCCTGGCAAAAGGCACTGGAAATTTATCGCGCTCTCAAAAACCGCCAAGGGGAGGGTGCGGCACTAGGCGCTTTGGGACTCGCTTACCAATCTCTGGGCAACTCGGCCCAAGCCATTGAGTATGGGCAACAACAGTTAGCCATCGCCCGCGAAATTAAAAACCGCCAAATAGAAGGTTGGGCACTAGGCCTTTTGGGAGCAGCTTACCAATCTCTGGGCAACTCGGCCCAAGCCATTGAGTATGCACAGCAGAGTTTAGCAATCGCCCGCGAAATTAAAGACCGCCACCGGGAAGGTAGGGCACTGGGCAATTTGGGAGCCGCTTACTTCTATCTGGGCAACTCGGCCCAAGCCATTGAGTATTCACAGCAAAGTTTAGCCATCGCCCGCGAAATTAAAGACCGCCAATGGGAGGGTATGGCAGTGGGGGCTTTGGGACTCGCTTACAAATCTCTGGGCAACTATGCCAAAGCCATTGAGTATGCACAGCAAAGTTTAGCCATCGCCCGCGAAATTAAAGACCGCCAAAGTGAAGGTATAGCACTGGGGAATTTGGGAGGTGCTTACTTCTATCTGGGCAACTATGCCAAAGCCATTGAGTATTCACAGCAAAGTTTAGCCATCGCCCGCGAAATTAAAGACCGCCAAAGTGAAGGTGCAGCACAGGGCACTTTGGGACTCGCTTACAAATCTCTGGGCAACTGGGCCAAAGCCATTGAGTATTTACAGCAGAGTTTAGCCATCGCCCGCGAAATTAAAGACCGCCACGGGGAAGGTCTAGCACTGGGCAATTTGGGAGGTGCTTACCTCTCTCTGGACTACTATGCCAAAGCCATTGAGTATACACAGCAAAGTTTAGCCATCGCCCGCGAAATTAAAGACCGCCAGGGGGAAGGTGCGGCACTGGGCTCTTTGGGAATCGCTTACCGCAATAGGGGCAACTCGGCCAAAGCCATTGAGTATACACAGCAACAGTTAGCCATCGCCCGCGAAATTAAAAACCGCCAGGGGGAAGGTGTGGCACTGGGCAATTTGGGAATCGCTTACCGCGATTGGGGCAACTATGCCAAAGCCATTGAGTATACACAGCAACAGTTAGCCATCGCCCGCGAAATTAAATACCGCTTTGGCGAGGGTCAGGCGCTCAACAACCTCGGAGTGGCGTTCTTAAAGATTGGCAACCCAACAGAATCTGAAAAAATGCTCGTGCAGGGGATTCAAGTTTGGGAATCGATGCGGCAAATGCTCGGCTCCAACGACGCAAATAAAGTCTCCATCTTTGAAGGACAAGCTAAGACTTATCGGGCTTTACAACAAGTCCGGGTGGCTCAGAATAACCCGATCGCCGCTTTAGAAATTGCGGAACGGGGACGTGCTCGTGCCTTTGTCGATCTCCTGACACAGCGCTTATCAACTGGTGATGCCAGTTCGGTCATCGCCACTGCTCCCAACCAGGATCAAATCCGACAAATCGCCAAAGCACAGAACGCCACTTTGGTGCAGTATTCGATCGTCTATGACAGCTTCCAGATTCAGGGCAAACAAGTAGGGCGAGAATCTGCGATTTACATTTGGGTGATTCAACCCACGGGCGAAATCGCCTTCCGCGAGGTAGACCTCCAACCCCTTTGGCAAAAACACAACGCCTCTCTAGCCAGCTTGATCGTTGGCAATCAAGAATTCCTCGCTGTCCGCAGTCGCAGCAGTTTTGGCTCCACTCAACCCCAACTCAACTTACCGACACTACATCAACTGCTGATCGATCCAATTCAAACGCTTCTGCCCAAAGACCCCAATGCCCACGTCATTTTCATTCCCCAGGGTTCCCTTTTCCAGGTGCCTTTCCCCGCCCTGCAAGACTCTGGCGGCACTTACTTAATCGAAAAACACACGATTCTCACCGCCCCCTCGATTCAAGTATTAGATTTGACTCGACAACAACGACAGAAGCTAGCACAGAAGCCAGCCAACAGCAGCAGCGCTCTAGTATTGGGCAATCCCACGATGCCTAGTGTGTCTCTCTCTCCCGGAGAGCCCAAACAGCAATTGTCTCCTCTACCTGGGGCTGAAGCCGAAGCTAGAGCGATCGCGCCTTTGCTCAATACCCAAGCCATCACAGGCGCTCAAGGTACAAAAGCTGCGATCGTCCAAAAAATGCCCCAAGCATCGATTATTCACTTGGCAACGCATGGATTGCTCGATGATGTGCGCGGATTGGGAAGTGCGATCGCTATGGCTCCTTCTGGTAGCGATGACGGCTTATTGACTGCTGAAGAGATTTTTGACATGAAACTGCAAGCAAGCTTAGTCGTTTTGAGTGCTTGCAACACCGGAGAAGGCAGAATTACTGGGGATGGGGTGATTGGTTTGTCGCGCGCTTTGATTTCGGCAGGAGTGCCGAGTGTGATTGTTTCTTTATGGGCGGTTCCTGATGCGCCGACATCGGAATTGATGCAGTCGTTTTATCAAAATTTGCAAAATAATCCCGACAAAGCACAGGCATTGCGGCAGGCAATGTTAACTACGATGAAAACTCATCCCCAGCCGCGAAATTGGGCAGCATTTACTTTAATTGGGGAGGCAGAGTAAGTTTTTATTAATAGCGAATCGGCTCAAAGTTTTTAGACTAAATTTTACCCTAAATTATATCAAGTCCGGTTGTACCGGAATGATAGAGGAGACGGCAGTGCGGTTTCCCTACCCAAAATAACATTGTAGGGAAACGGCTCTGCCGTCTCCTTTTCGGATACTAATAATTCCGATGAAATCGGAAACAATCTTTATTCTTTATTCTTTAGTCGGCGCAGGCAGACTTTGTTTTTGTGGACGGGGTTTCAACCGCCGAGTTATCTTCTCAATCTCAAAACTGATGGGAGTGAACCATCTACTCTACATATTCACATACTTTGCACTTTCCCGCAATCTATTTTGCACCTCCTACTTCATCAAGTCTGTGGCTATAACGAATGATTTTCCCATCTGGGTTGCTTAAGATTTAAGTCAAGTGTTAAGAGAATTTTTTTTATGGCTTTACAACCAGATCTGTCAGAATCTAGACAATTACTTGGCGACAATACATCCGAATTTGTTACTTTGTCGATCGCAGATACAACTAATTTTCCTTTGGGAGTTTGGATGCTTGCAGGTGACGATTTCGTCACTGGCTCAACAGCAAATGATTTGGTTTATGGGAATGAAGGAGAAGATATTATCAGCGGGGACTTTGGCAACGATTCTTTATTCGGAGGAAAAAGTAAAGACTTCCTGATTGGAGATCAGGGAAATGACTCTCTCAGCGGCGGTCAAGATGCAGATTTTCTGATAGGTGGTGCGGGAAATGATATTCTCTTGGGCGGTAGAGGCAATGATTTTTTAGTCAGCGGTAACGGAAATGACACTCTGGTAGGAGGTTTGGGTCGCGACATTTTAGGAGCTTTGGATGATAATAATAGTTCAATCAAAATCGGGGGCAGCAATTTGTACGTCGTCCAAGCAGAACCCGGAGTTACAGATGTCAATAATGCCGATTTTATTGTAGGTTTCAGACCCGCTTTCGATCGAATTGGATTGGCAGGCGGTTTGACTGCTAGCGATGTAGACTTGCAATACGTGACAAACGTCACAGTTTTATTTGGGTATGATGCACCAGAAAGTGCCAAACTATTTACCCCGCCCGGTGCATTCGATACTCAACCGATAGAGAGTCAAGGGACTCTAATTAAAGTTAGGAATTCCGGCGATATCGTAGGCTTTGTGGCAAATGTAAGAGTGGCAGATATTCAAGGTAGTATTATATCGAGTCAGGGATTTTAATCACTTTCTACAGCCATTTACTACCAATTTATTCCTCATAAATGGCTCTTGAAAAATTCAGTGCCTAAAAGCGAAATTTATATCTAAAAAAGGACTAATGAGTTATATTCTTTAGTCCTCTTTTAGAGGACTTGCGCTATGAGACAGGGAATTAATTCCCTGGCGGACTGTGGAATGAATTTTTGTTCGCGATCGCGCTTCAATCTCAAAACTGATGGCAGTGAACCATCTACGCTACATATTCACATAACTTGCACTTTCCCGCAATCTAGTTTGCACCCCGTACTTGAGCAAGTCTGTGGGTAGAACGGATGATTTTTCGATCTGTGCTGCGTAAGATTTAAATCAAGAATGAATCTAAATATCTGAGGTTTTAAATTATGCTAGACATTACAACTAATCCTAACAATCGCCTTTATTTAAATCAACAGTCAAACGATATCGCCCCATCAACATTTCCGGTTAACAGCGACTTGTTCAACGGAGCGATCCAGCCATTGAATATTCCTGGTTATAGTGCTGAATCTAGCTTCACTAATCCCGCAGTATCCAGCTTAGACCAAAAGACACAGATAGCAGATTTTATTGTAGCTAATCCAGGCGCTGGCTTCAGTTACTCTGCGAGCGATCGAGTTAGTGGCGATGTCGCCGATGCTCAACTCAAACCGCAGTCACAATCGGCGAATATAAACGCAGATCCGCTAACAGGAATGACATCTGCTTCTGGGTTGAATTTCTCCGATCCAGGTAACACTCTTTCGACAGCTCGTAATATTCTTGGTGTTGAGAATGGTAGCATCAGCTTAACTGATTTTGTCGGAGTTGGAGATTCCCACGATTTCTACCGATTCGATATCAACACTAAAAGCAATTTTAACCTGCGTCTAGACGGTTTGAGAGCGGATGCTGACGTAAAGTTAATTCAAGATAGAAACCGCAACGGTGTAGCTGATTTTGGGGAAACTATTGACTACTCTCTTGAGAGTGGCACTGTCCCCGATGTGATTAATGTACCCAATCTGGCTCCCGGAACATACTATGTCCAAGTCTCTAGCTTCTTAGGCAACTCTACTAATTACAATCTGAATCTTTCTGCCACCTCTATTCCTGAACTAAATATTCCCACACCTAGCGGTTCTTTTAATAGTAATTACGGCTACGGTTTGGTGAATACAAATGCAGCAGTTTCCAGCACCTTAAACGGCTCAAATCCTTTTCCTGATCTTCCCGATTTGGGCGGGAATAATTGGGCGCTAGATGTCATGAACGCACCGGAAGTTTGGAATCAAAACATTACCGGAAATGGGATTGTTGTAGCTGTTGTGGATAGTGGTGTTGACTACAACCATCCTGACTTGGATGACAATATTTGGCGCAACACTGGTGAAATTGCTGAAAATGGCATTGATGACGATCGCAACGGATATATTGATGATATTCGGGGTTGGGATTTTGTGGCTAGCGACAACAACCCAATGGATCTGGATTTCGACGGTCACGGGACTCACATAGCAGGTGCGATCGCGGCAGAACGAAATGATTTTGGCATCACAGGAGTTGCACCCAATGCTAAGATTATGCCTGTCAGAGTGTTAGACACCTTTGGTTACGGCGAGTTGAATAATGTTGCTGCTGGAATCCGGTATGCTGCTGATAATGGAGCTAATGTAATTAACCTCAGTTTGGGAAATGAGTTTTACCCCAGCCTCGTGAATGACGCAATTGAGTATGCAAATAACAAAGGCTCTGTTGTGGTGATAGCAGCGGGAAATTCGGGTTTTAGCCAACCTGATTACCCAGCTCGTAATGCCGATCGCTTGGGAATTGCCGTGGGCAGCATTGATATAAACGGTAGGATGGCTGACACCTCGAACCGTGCGGGTTCCACACCTCTCGATTACCTAGTTGCTCCGGGAGTAGACATCTATTCTACAACTCCCTATAGCACCTATGACACCCTAACTGGCACATCTATGGCAACGCCACAGGTAGCGGGTGTAGTGGCTTTAGTTTTGAATGCTAATCCGACTTTAACTCCCGCTCAAGTTGAGCAAATTTTGACGACAACAGCTAATCGGAATGGGTTGATAGGATAGCATGGCAAATCCCGACTTAAGTCCTGCGGACATTAATCGAGCATTAGAGCAGACGGCTCTGGATATAGACGATCTAAACACCCCAGGTTTTCATTTTGGACTTGACTATGCCAGTGGGTAATGGTTTGATTCAAACCGATCGGGCGATCGCTAAAATTGTCGTCTAATTCAGATTAGAGTTCCTATCCCTGCGGCGAGATTGGGGAGGCAGAGTAAACTTCTATGAAGGTCGATCGCCCGTGGCAGATTGAGGCGATCGCACGACGAGGGCAGAAAGAGCGATCAGGCTAATTCTCTAAATTCCAACTCTAGAATCCTATGCTGTATTCCCCATTTAAGCGACTCAAATCAACCCACTCTAGGCTCACTCATGTTTTCCTAGCTTCCATTTCCCTGTTCTTGCTTGCCACTATGTCCCTATTAACTACTCCTGACTCTCTATTCCCAGCGATCGCTCAAACTACCGATGCTCGTCAACTAGAGGCCGATCGGCTAATGCAGCAGGGGATTCAACAGTATCAGAGTGGCCAATTCCCCGCAGCGCTCAATTCCGTGCAACAGGCACTGCAAATTTATCGCGCCCTCAAAAACCGCCAAAGGGAGGGTTTGGTACTGGTCTTTTTGGCAAATGCTTACCACGATGAGGGCAACGATGCCAAAGCCATTGAGTATTCACAGCAGAGTTTAGCCATCGCCCGCTCCATTAAAGACCGCCAAGGGGAGAGTTTGGCATTGGGCATTTTGGGAAATGCTTACTACTCTGTGGGCGACTCGGCCAAAGCCATTGAGTATTCACAGCAACTGTTAGCCATCGCCCGCGAAATTCAAGACCGTGAGGGGGAGCGAGCAGCACTAGGCACTTTGGTATTCGCTTACCGCTCTGTGGGCAACTATGGTAAAGCCATTGAGTATGCACAGCAATTTTTAGTTATCGCCCGCTCCATTAAAGACCGCAAAGGAGAGGGAGCAGCACTGGGCAATTTGGGAGCCGCTTACGAGGATCTGGGCGACTATAGCAAAGCTATTGAGTATGGGCAGCAGAGTTTAGTCATCGCCCGCGAAACTAAAAACCGCCAAAATGAAGGTAGGGTACTGGGCAATTTGGGATCCGCTTACAACTCTCTGGACAACTATGGCAAAGCCATTGAGTATGCACAGCAACAGTTAGTCATCGCCCGCGAAATTAAAGACCACAAAAGTGAAGGTGTAGCACTGGGGAATTTGGGAATTGCTTACAACTCTCTGGGCAACTATGGCAAAGGCATTGAGTATGCCCAGCAGAGTTTAGCCATCGCACGCGAAATTAAAGACCGCAAAAATGAAGGTTCAGCACTGAGCACTTTGGGAATTGCTTACCTCTCTCTGGGCGACTATCCCAAAGCCATCGATTATACACAGCAGAGTTTAGCCATCGCCCGCGACCTTAAAGACCGCAAAAGTGAAGGTAGGGCACTGGGCAATTTGGGAACTGCTTACACCTGGGTGGGTAACTATGCCAAAGCCATTGAGTATGCACAGCAACAGTTAGCCATCGCCCGCGAAACAAAAAACCGCAAAAGTGAAGGTTCAGCACTGGGGGGTTTGGAAGCTGCTTACATCTATCTGGGCAACTCGGCCAAAGCCATTGAGTATGCACAGCAACACTTAGTCATCGCACGCGAAATTAAAGACCGCTCAAGTGAAGGTTTAGCACTGGGGAATTTGGGAACTGCTTACACCCATCTGGGCAACTATGCCAAAGCCATTGAGTATATACAGCAGAGTTTAGTCATCGCACGCGAAATTAAAGACCGCTCAAGTGAAGGTTTGGCGTTCAACAACCTCGGAACAGCATTCTTGGAGGCTGGCAATCTAACAGAAGCTGAGAAAATGCTCGTGAACGGGATTCAAGTTTGGGAATCGATGCGTCAAATGCTCGGCTCCAACGACGCGAATAAAGTCTCCATCTTTGAAGAACAAGATCGCACCTATCGGACTTTACAACGAGTCCGGGTGGCTCAGAATAACCCGATCGCAGCGTTAGAAATTGCCGAACGGGGACGCGCTCGTGCCTTTGTCGATCTCCTGACACAGCGCTTATCATCAGGTTCTACCAATCCGGTGATTACCCCTGCTCCCAACCAGGATCAAATCCGCCAAATCGCCAAAGCACAGAATGCGACTTTGGTGCAGTATTCGATCGTCTACAAAGACTTTCAGATTCAGGGCAAACCAGTAGGGCGAGAATCCGCGCTCTACATCTGGGTGATTCAACCGACGGGCGAAATCACCTTCCGCCAAGTTGACCTCAAACCCCTTTGGCAAAAACACAGCGCCTCTCTAGCCAGCTTAATCGTTGGCAACCAAGAATTCCTCGCTGTCCGCAGTCGCAGCAGTTTTGGCTCCACCCAACCCCAACCCGACTTACCGACACTGCATCAACTGCTGATCGATCCCATTGCCAGCCTCCTACCCAAAGACCCCAAGGCCCACGTCATCTTCATTCCCCAAGACTCCCTGTTCCAAGTACCCTTCGGGGCCCTGCAAGATGCCAACGGCACTTACTTAATCGAAAAACACACAATTCTCACCGCCCCCTCGATTCAAGTATTGGATTTGACTCGACAACAACGGCAGAAGTTATTACAGAAGCCAGTCAACAGCAGCAGGGCTCTAGTCTTGGGCAATCCCACCATGCCTAGTGTGTCTTCCTATCTGGGAGCTCCCAAACAGCAATTGTCTCCTCTACCTGGGGCTGAAGCGGAAGCTAGAGCGATCGCGCCTCTGCTCAATACTCAAGCGATCTTAGGTGCACAAGCGACAAAAGCTGCGATCGTCCAAAAAATGCCCCAAGCATCTATTATTCACCTAGCAACGCATGGATTGCTGGATGATGTGCGCGGATTGGGAAGTGCGATCGCTATGGCGCCCTCTGGTAGCGATGACGGCTTATTGACTGCTGAAGAGATTTTCGATATGAAACTGCAAGCAAGCTTAGTCGTTTTGAGTGCCTGCAACACTGGAGAAGGCAGGATTACCGGGGATGGAGTAATTGGTTTGTCACGCGCTTTGATTTCGGCAGGAGTGCCGAGTGTGATTGTTTCTTTATGGGCGGTTCCTGATGCGCCGACATCGGAATTGATGCAGTCGTTTTATCAAAACTTGCAAAATAATCCCGACAAAGCACAGGCATTGCGGCAGGCAATGTTAACCACGATGAAAACTCATCCTCAGCCACGAAATTGGGCGGCATTTACTCTAATTGGGGAGGCAGAGTAAGGACGATCGCGATAAGCAGGTTACAGAGTACGATCGGGATACTAACCCTTACCGCGAAACTGGTGGCTGCAAAATTTCATCCTCCGGGGCTATTTTTGCTGACTCCAAAACCTCCTCTAAAACCGGAGAAGGAATCGGCACTTCCTCAACTACCTGATGCTTTTCCAAAGTCAAGCGTGACTGCGACGAACCAGACAATCTTTTCAATAATTGGGGTTTGCGATCGTACAACAAATAAATAATTCGATCGCCTGCTTGCCAAATCTGGGTCGCCGACACTACTTGCAAGTATCCCTGCCTTTCCACCAGCAACGGCGCCAACTCCCCGGCTTTAACCAAAGCTTGTAAGTGAGCAATCTGAAACTGCAATCCCTCTGTTTTTAACTCAGTTTCCCCCAATTTCACTTCGCCGTCGCTTAAATATTCGTTCCAATCCTTCAGCGACAAATCGGAGACGAAGGCTTGATTGATTTTAGTCGGATTTGCAGGCGTATTTGCTTGCGGATCTTTGGGAAATATTGCCAAAACCCTCGGCGGTGCAAACTCTTCGGCTGCTCGCTGAGCTAACACTAAGTTTACCTCGCCGTTGTTAGTCATTGCCAAAAAAGTTCCCATCGATTCGAGTCCGGCTTCTTCTAACACGCTGTGATCCAGAGCACTGCTCAAAAACACACGCAAACCCTCTCGTTCTGCTTGTGCACAAGCTTCCGGGTTCGTGTCAATAATTGCCACCGATTCTCCGCGTTCTTGAAACAAGCGAGCAATTAATCTGCTCAAAGGATTTGACCCGACAATTGCAGCACCGGTTGCCGATTTTGAGGTGACGCCCAACAGTTGAGCCATCCGTCCGGCGGTTAGTCCCTGGACGAAAACTGTCATAATAATTGTTAGGAAAACTAAGGCTTTAATCGAGTCGCCGCCGTTGATTCCCCGCTGGGTGAGCAAAATTGCAAATAAAGATGCGATCGACGCTGAGACAATTCCCCTCGGCGCTACCCAACAAACAAATAATTTCTGCCGCCAATTCAGTCCGCTGTTCCAAGTACACACCCAAACGTTTATCGGCCGCACTACCCACATTAAAGCTAAAACTGTAAACAAACTTCCCCAACCGAGGGCGACCACACTAGCGAGGGATAAATCGGCCGCCAGCAGCACGAACAGCATGGAAATAGCCAGGACTGTCAGTTGACCTTTAAACCTCCTCAGCAGCCTTTCTTCCGGCACAGCAGCGGCTCTGAGGACGATGCCGGAGAGGACTGTTGCCATCAGTCCCGATTCACTGCGGATTTCTTCTGCTAAGCCGAAAAATCCCCATAAACTGGCTAACACTACTAAGTTTTTGAGGTCTTCGGAGAGAAATTGCGATCGCTTGAGAAGGAATCCCAGCAGCCAACCTCCCACAACTCCGACGAGTGCGCCAACGAAGAGTCGCACGATTAAATCTCGGAACAAAACGAGCAAATCAGCATTGCCGTTTAAAATAATATTCAGCACCAATACTGCCAGAATTGCCCCGACTGGATCGATTAAAACGCCTTCTGCTTCTAGCAAGGCGGCAACTTTTTTGTCAACGGATACTTGTTTGAGCAAAGGGCCGATTACTGTCGGGCCTGTGACGACTACTAGAGAAGCATACAGAAATGCGATCGGCCAGGGGAATTCCCCCAACCAGTGTGCGGCCATTCCGCCGCCTATTAGCGTAATTAAAGTGCCTACGGTAACTAAATTGCGGATGCTGCCGGAAAGTTTGCCCAAATCTCGCAATTCCAAATTCAAGCCGCCTTCAAACAGAATTAAAGCTACGCAAAGGGATACCATAACTTCCAAACCGCTGCCCAGCAGATTCGGGTGCAGCACTCCCAAGCAGTCTGGGCCGGCTAAAATGCCAAACAACAGCAAAAAGACGATCGCCGGAACTTTCAGATAGGCGGCGAGAACTTGAGCGCTGATGCCACAGATGACGGTCATGACCATCAACTGGGTGATGTTAAAGGGGATTTCCATAGATATAATTGTTACAGGCTGCCCGCTCAGTTTTAAATGTTCGATCGCGGGTAATTGGAGTGCAGGCGCTATTTTCGGCGCAGCTTACAAACTCGGCACGGCCCTGGATTTTTCCCAATAAGATTAAAAAAACTTGATAGTCGCTATAACTTTATCAGATAATTCTATTGGCGTCAAAGATGGCAGTAAGCTGTAGCTAAGCGAGAGATTGTCTGTTATGTTAGAGAGTTGGACGGGGATGCGGGCACAGAGGGATAGGATTTGACGAATTTTGATGGGGAGTCATTCGATTTTAGATTTTAGATTTTGGATTGACCCCACGGATAAATTCGGAGGCTTGAGGATTTTAGATTTTCGATTTTGGATTGATTCCACGGATAAATCACGTGGCGCGTACCACCTTTGAAATTCGCTTGTAAATCTCAAATCTCAAATCTCAAATAGCAAGAGTTGTCGGCTTTCCAATTACAGAGCGATCAAACCCCCAAATTTATCTGTGGAGTCAATCTCCCATCTAAAATCTCCCATCTATAATCTATAATCGACTGGCATTCTGCCACCTGCGAAAAAACTCCGAGAGAATGGCCGGCGAAATTCGCCCTTCCAGCCAATCTAAAGCCTGGTTTTGCTGCGGTGCGGCCCGATAAAATTTGCACGCATCTATCAGCCGAATCGGAGAATTAGTGACAATAGATTGAGCTCGCCATTTTTGTGCAAACTCGGTAATAATAGCCGGAGAAATTTGTTTTTGCAGCCAATCTAAAGCTTGGTCTTGTTGTGCTAAACCGCGATAAAATTTGCCCACATCAATCAATCGCAAATTACTGTCTTGAGGTAAGGTAGTTGCCCGCCATTTTTGAGCAAATTCCCCTAAAACAGAGGTAGGAACCTGACTTTGCAGCCAAATTAAGGCAGTATCTTGGCTAGCCTTAGCTTGATAAGACGAGAATACCTGAGTCAGCCGCACGTCTGAGATGGGAGGGGGAGTCGGAGTGGGAGTAGGCTGCGGAGTGGGTGTCGGGGCTGGAGGGGGAACAATTACTTTGGGAGGTTTTCGCATCAAAGCGGCCCAGGTTTTGAGGCTTGCAATGCCATCTGGATTGAGACCTTGAGATTTCTGAAACGAGATGAGCGCCGCTGTGGTGGTAGCTCCAAATTTACCATCCATCGCACCTTGATAAAAACCTTTAATTCTTAATTCCTTCTGGATGTCTGCAACTTTATAACTTTGGGCGCCTTCTCGGACGCTTTCAAAAATATTGGTGTCTACATTGCCCGATACGCCGGACACGGTGCCGGTGTCGCTGTACTGCCAAAAAGTCCAAGTTTTCCAGCCGCCGGGAACCCAAGGTTCATCAGCACTGGTATAGTGAGCAATCCACAGCGGGTAATCGGCAAACCGTTTTGTCCCCAGGTTGTCCCAGAAACCGGGGTAAGTATAAATAATCGGCCGCATCAAGGTGGCTTTTTCGACTGCTTCTAACCAAATTGCGGCTCGATCGCACAATTGAGTCGCACTCAAACCGCCTGTAGTTTCGATATCCAAGACTGGCGGCAAATCCCCCGGTTCGAGTTTTACAGTTTTCAAGAACAAATCTATTTGCCCTTGAACGCTGCTTGCAGGTTGAAAAAAGTGGTAAGCACCGCGTTGAATCCCCGCCGCTTTCATCGCCGCCCAATTGCGAGCGAAAGTTTGGGCAACTAAAGTTACACCTTCGGTCGATTTGACAAAACTGAAGGTAATACCATCCCGCGCAACGGCTTGCCAATTGACATTGGGCTGGTAGTCGGAAACATCTATACCGCGAATACTCATATTACCAAGGGTTGAGAAAAGCTGGTTTGCTCTGAAGCAGCGACTCGATTAAGGGTACATTAAATTGTAATGCTAAGTCGCTAAGTGTTTTTTTTGCAGTGGAGATTGTGCGAATGAACTTCGATCGAATAGAGCCCGGCCCTGGTCAAGAGTCTGTTTGGGATTACCCGCGTCCCCCTCGGCTTGAGGAATCGACCAAACACGTACAGATAATTTTTAATGGAGTGACGATCGCCGACACGCGCCGTCCTCAGCGGGTATTGGAGACCAGTCACCCTCCTGCCTACTATATCTGCCCCGATGACATCAAAATGGAATATTTGCACAAAACTTTACGGGGTTCTTGGTGCGAGTGGAAGGGACAAGCCGGTTATTACAATGTGACGGTAGAGTCGAAAGAAGTAGTAAATGCGGCTTGGTTTTATCCCAATCCTAATCAGGTTTTTGCAGCTATTAAAGATTATGTGGCTTTTTATCCAAGCAAGATGGATGCCTGTTATGTGGACGGGGAATTAGTGCAATCTCAACCAGGGGATTTTTACGGCGGCTGGATTACCAAAGATATTGTCGGCCCGTTTAAGGGAGGGGAAGGAACTTGGGGGTGGTGAGGGAGTTTTGAGTTTTGAGTTGAGGACAGTGGCAGACACCGCGTTTTTTTTACGCAAAACCTCGTTACAGCCTCGACCTCGGTTTCAAAACCAGGTTTCTTGAGTTTGCCTGCACCATCAATGAGTTGAGGAATGGCGCAAAAATTGTTTTTTTTACGCCGTAAAAATCCTAGTAAAAAATTGAGTAAAAAATCCAGCATAATTCACTAAATCGGGAATTTAGTGAACATGAATCAATGCAAGGCAGCTACCGCAAAAACTAACGTAGCAGCTTCTTCCATCATTAAAAAATAGTATAGTAAAGATTACAGGTACTGGCAATAAATAAATAATTATATAATTTAATAGCTGACATTAGCTTTGTTGCTGGTTTATTGTTTATTCGGATCTGCGCTGTGTCTGTTGAATTTATTGAACCCTCTAACTCGCCCGAAAACTCACCCCAAAATTTATCTTTAGAGTCTACTCTTAAGGATCTAGCTCTATTCAATTTCCAGGTTGACTCCTCATATCTCGCCAAAGAAGTAGCTCGGTTGTTTCAATCTCATCCGCTGCTTCCGGGAGTTATCTTAACCGTAAATGGGGAATTTTTAGGCATGATATCGCGTCGGCGATTTATGGAACGCATGAGCCGCCCTTACGGAGTAGATATATTTGCTTGCAGACCGATTATAGCCTTGTATCAAATAGCTCAAACCGATATTTTGATTTTACCAGGAGTAGCCTTAATTGTCATGGCAGCTCAGCGCTCCGTGCAGCGACCGCCGGAACTGCTTTACGAGCCGATTGTTGTGGAGTTAGAACCTCAAGTTTACCAACTTTTAGACGTGCATCAACTCTGGGTAGCTTTATCCCAAATTCACCAACAAGCTACTTGGTCTATGAGCGAACTTTATTACAATTTATCGCTCACACAATCCGAGTTAGAAGCAGCTAATTCTCAATTAAAAGCAGCTAATTCCGAATTGTATCGCCTTGCCAACTTAGATGGCTTAACTCAGGTTGCCAACCGTCACTGTTTTAACGAATACTTAGAGAAAAAGTGGCAAGAATTGGCTGAAGCAGCATCAGAACTATCTTTAATTTTATGCGATGTAGACTTTTTTAAGAAATACAACGATACTTATGGACATCAGGCGGGAGATACTTGCTTGCAGCAGGTAGCCCAAGCTATTTTGGAAGCGGTAAATTACTCAACAGGCGAAGTTTCGGGCGAGAGTCTGGTAGCCCGTTACGGAGGCGAAGAATTTGCAGTGATTTTGCCTCGGACTTCACCGGAAATAGCTGTCTGGATTGCAGAGAAAATTCGAGTGTGGATTAAAAAACTAAAAATTGAACACGTTAATTCAGAGGTGTGTTCTCTCGTGACGCTGAGTTTGGGGGTAGCGAGTACGGTTCCTCGATCGTCCGCAGCACAAAAAAACTTGATTGCAGCGGCAGACCGCGCGCTTTATCAAGCTAAAGACAAAGGGCGCGATCGAGTGATTTTAGATTTTAGATTTTAGATTGGAAAAAGTGATCCACGAATAAATTCGTGGGCTTGTTTAATGGTTTCCATCATAGATTATCGGGCAAATCCCCGATCGACTTGCCGATGCTAGCCAGCAATTTCTCCAAAGCTTTCATCTGCTTGACGGTGAACATGGGTACGTTCTTCCCCAACTCCCAACGGCTGATTGTTTGCGACGAAACGCCAAGCTCTCGCGCCAAATCTTCCTGACTCATCTCCAGTTCTTCCCTGAGCTTCTTCAAATGCGACTCTTCATCTTCAGGTCGCGGAACGGGCTTTTTCGGCATATCCTCGATCGCACATTTTTTATATAAGATGCTTAAGCATCTTACTTCCTTCCTCGGAGAAGATTATCTACTTCTGATTCTTCCTGAATTCTCGCGATATTTCACAGCAGGCGAGAGCCGAAAACTTGGCAGTCACGAGTCTAATAATTTTATGAATAGGAGATATATCGGGCGATCGTCCCCTGCCTACAAAGACTCGCACCAAGCACGTTCTGCCGTCCAGTGTCTGTCTGAAGATTCATAAATCCTCAACCCATCCAACCCGGCATTTTGGATCATCTCCTCAACTTCATCCAGGGTAAATGCTGCTTGCAACGAATCGCTGAATAACTGTTTCTGATGCGCGTTGCAATCTCCCGCATACAGATTGACTAAATTATCCCTGATTTCCGGTTTTTCCGGCCGCAGCAAATCCCGCAAAAAAATTGCTCCCTGCGGCTTCAACACCCGCTTGACTTCCTGCAAAAACGGCAGCGGATCGGGCAAATGGTGGATAATGCTGTTAGAAATCACCATGTCAAAATAACTGTCTGGATACGGCATGGCTTTAGCATCGATTAATTCGAGATTGATTTGCGATCGCACGCCCGCCTTTTCCACATTTTGGGCCCCGACTTTCAGCATATTTGGTGACAAATCAATGCAAGTCAATTTCCATGCACGCCGCAGTTGAGAAATTGCGATCGGAATTCTCGCCGTACCCGTCCCCGCATCCAAAACGTTTCCAAAAACCGGTCCCAACGCCGCAGCACTCTGAGCAAAAGCAGCATTAACCTCAGTAAAGTCCATCGAATCGTATTCGATCGCCTCTTCCAAGGAATCCATCACTTCCGGTTCCAAAACTCGCTGCATAAAATTTATCTCGTTCTCTGGAATTCCCATATAGGGATTCAGTTTCGCCTGCAAAAGCTCGACTAACTCCGGTTCCATATATTCGTAATTGTCCGGGATTTGCAGGCAAATAACTTTCTTGCCTTCGAGACTTTCGGGAAATTTGCTGCGAAGTCGATCGCCATGCCTCTTCTCCATCACAAATATCAAATCCGCCCAGCCCAGCAAACCCTCAGTTACTCTAATTCTTGCACCTTTTTCCGTTCCCGCCGATCGTACGCTGTAGCCGCTAACCTTCTGGCATATCTTCTCGGCAGTCAAACTTCTCCACTTATTCTGACTGCACACAAACAATATCTTGATTTTTTCCACAAGTTTAAAAAGCAAAATTCCATCTTATCTGCGTTAATCCGCGTTAATCCGCCCCCATCTGCGGTTCAAAATCTTAATCCAATTTTCCCCCATCGCACCTTGCATACCACAAATACTGTATTTTGTCAAACTTGGCAAAATCTGCGTTACAATTCTTAAACCTTAAAATGCGGATTTTGCATAAATAATTGTACTTATTACATTTGCAGAGTTCGTTAATTTTACGATTTTAAAAGCTTTCAGCGTCAAAAACTTAAATTAGTCATAATGCCCCTGGATTGTGAAAATCGTACCACAAGCCTCAAAACAAGTAAATAGGTAAAATAATTGAGAATGAAGTCAATAATTTTGGTCGTCTTTAGATTTTCTTAAGATTTCAGCCCTTAAAATAGATCGAACATTTAAAACTAAATCGACTTTTAGATTGTTTTTGCTTATTAAAGTAGCTGGAATTGCCCCGAAGACCGATCGACCCTCAACAATAGATACAGATGCTCGATCGCACAATGGCATCAAACCAAACTCGATCTAACTCTGCTAGAATTAGTAAAACGAAGTCGTTATGAGTTTAAGTAAATAGCTATGACCAACCAAACCGTAGAAAACCTAGTAATTATCGGCTCAGGCCCTGCAGGCTACACAGCAGCAATCTACGCAGGTAGGGCAAATCTGAAACCCATAGTCTTTGAAGGCTACCAAGCAGGAGGCGTCCCCGGCGGTCAACTGATGACCACCACAGAAGTCGAAAACTTTCCCGGCTTTCCCGAAGGCATCACCGGGCCGGAACTCATGGATCGGATGAAAGCTCAAGCAGTGCGCTGGGGTGCCGAATTATACACAGAAGATGTAATTTCGGTGGATTTGACCAAGCGTCCGTTTACAGTGCGATCGGAAGATAGAGAAATCAAAACCCACACGATAGTAATCGCTACAGGCGCGACGGCGAAAAGGCTGGGGCTGCCTAGCGAACACGTATTTTGGAGTCACGGCATTTCGGCCTGTGCGATTTGCGACGGCGCTACCCCAATTTTTAAAGGAGTAGACTTAGCTGTAATCGGCGCGGGCGACACCGCAGCGGAAGAATCTATTTATTTGACAAAATACGGCTCTCACGTACATATGCTGGTGCGGCGCGATCAAATGCGCGCCAGCAAAGCCATGCAAGACCGAGTGCTGAGCAATCCCAAAATTACCGTGCACTGGAACACCGAAGCAGTGGATATTTTGGGCGAAGCCGGCGGCAAAATGGACGGGGTGAGAATTAGAAATATCCAGACCGGCGCCGAGAGCGATTTGCTGGTGAAAGGATTGTTTTATGCGATCGGTCACACTCCCAACACTCAACTGTTCCAAAGTCAGTTAGAACTCGACGAAGTAGGCTATATCGTTACCAAACACGGTTCGGTAGAAACCAGCGTTGAGGGAGTTTACGCCGTCGGCGACGTGCAAGACCACGAGTTTCGCCAAGCAATCACCGCGGCCGGCAGCGGTTGTATGGGTGCGATGCTGGCAGAACGTTGGCTGTCAGTCAACGGTTTAACCCAGGAATTCCATCAAACCCAGGAATCCGAGCAACCCACAGCAGCGCCGGAAGCTCAAAAAGTACGCAAAACTAGCGAGAACTTTGATATCAACGACACACGCCACGAAGGAGGTTATGCTTTGCGGAAGTTGTTCCACGATAGCGATCGACTGATTGTGGTCAAATATGCCTCTCCGAGTTGCGGGCCTTGCCACAGCCTCAAGCCGATTTTGAGCAAAGTAGTAGATGAGTTCGAGGGCAAAATCCACTACGTGGAAATTGACATCGAAGAAGATCCAGAAATTGCTGAAAATGCTGGCGTGATTGGTACGCCGACGATTCAGTATTTCAAAAACAAAGATTTGGTAGCTGATCTCAAAGGAGTTAAGCCGAAAAGCCAGTACCGCGAGTTAATTTCCAGTAATTTGTAGGAATTCGATCGATTTTAGATTTGAGGTTTGCCAAGAGAGATTTAATCTAAACTCAACTGGCGTCCCACCTGCCGAAAACCCGGTTTCTCTCCTGCGCGCCAGTCCAGTTCAGGGGAGAAACCGATTTTTTTTTAGCCCCATCGTGCGAAAAAACCCGGTTTGTCGCGAGTGTTTGGCGAATGAGAAAGAGGATTTTTGACTGTTCCGGGTTTTTTCGCCTGAGTGCTACTAAAATCGAAAAGTCTTATATAGGTCGATCGTCATTATGGCTCAAAGCCGCCTCCGACTGCCGCGATTTCTCAACAGTGCCTCACCGTCAAGCCTGTCAATGAAAATGATGTGGGCAGGTTTGACAATAACTGTCGTGTTTATATTGGTAGCCACCTTGTCTCCAGCTATGCAAGCTTGGGGATGGCTGCAAAATCCTACCGAGGCTTTGAGTAACCCTATCCACGAACCGCCGTCGGCGAATTATTGGTTTGGTACTAGCCGCAGTGGCTACGATGTATTTTCCCGCACGCTGTTTGCTTCTCGGGCTGCTTGGCAAGTGGTAATTTTAGCCACTGCTTTGAGTTTGTTTATCGGTGTCCCGCTAGGTTTGGTTAGCGGTTATTTGGGCGGTAAGCTCGATCGAGTGTTGTTATTTTTAATGGATACAATTTATACTTTGCCGGGGCTGCTACTTTCTTTGACGCTAGCGTTTGTAGTGGGAAAAGGAGTTTTTAATGCTGCGATCGCCCTGAGTATTTCCTACATCCCTCAATACTACCGCGTCGTCAGGAATCACACCGTCAGCGTCAAAACCGAATTATTTGTCGAAGCTGCGCGAGCAATGGGTGCTGACACTTGGACAGTGCTTTCGCGCTACCTGTTTCTGAATGTGATTCAAAGCGTACCGGTGCTGTTTGCGCTCAACGCGGCCGATGCAATTTTAACATTAGGAGGTTTAGGATTTCTCGGATTAGGACTTCCCGAAGCAACTCCCGAATGGGGACACGACTTGCGTTTAGCTTTAGATGCACTACCTACTGGCATTTGGTGGACGGCTTTATTTCCCGGTTTGGCGATGACTTTAATGGTAGTGGGACTGTCCTTGGTGGGGGAAGGATTAAACGAATTTGTGAACCCTCGCCTGCGGAATCAGCAGTAATTTGTCTCGCGGTTACATTAAGTTCGCAGTCAGGACTTTAGTGCTTATTCACAAATATAAAAAAACTGAAGTCCTGACTGCAAACAGGCGCTATAAAGAGATCGTACGTAATATCGGCCAGATTAATTATTAAATCTTTCTCTCAAGAAGGTGCATTCTTTCTAGTAAACCTTCGTTGGGTTGTCTATATAGACACGGAGCGGAAATTTTTCTTGATAGCTTCATCCCCTAACGCTCAAGCCACATAATTTAAACCCCAGTAGAGGATAAAGCGCGGCTCTGTGCTTTCTGATGACACGCTGTAAATAATAACAAAATTTTGAGGATCGCACTAGCCTCCTATCGGTTCAAATCTTTAAGCGCATCCTGCAGCTTATGCCTTCTCTAACCATAGCAAGCACATCGCTAACTGGGTAAATTTTTCTTCTCTGGCGGAGCTATCATTGGCAGACAGTTGCATCAACGTCCGCTTACGATTTTTTTGCGTCTGCTTGAAATTATCAAGACAATTGGGGAATCCTATCTAAAATTAATTAAAGGGCTTTATAGAATCTTCACGCTGCCATGAGATATTTAAAGGAATCGTGAAGTTATACTTCCGAGAGATGGCGAATTGTATGGTTTGTGAGAGCGTGCGATCGCGTAAGTGCGAACCGAAAGCCAAAAAAATTAGAGAAATCCGCAGCCGAGAGTTGCGTGGCTGCTTAACTCTCAGTAGAATTTATCCTGGTGGTTTTTGCCATTGACGCGACAAACTCGTGTCGAACTGCTTAAATAAGAATGTGACGTTAAGAACTTAATGTGATTTAACGTTAAAATTAAACCCAATTTCTGAGATTTGAGCTAACTTAACAATGAAAGCCCCTGTTGCACTACTCAACCCGCAACGCTTCATTGGGGGTCAGAGTCGGTCTCTAATCCAGAGTGGCCGGCTTAAAACTAAAGCTACGAGCTTTATTCAATCGCAGATTGCGTATGATTCAATTCAGGGAAACAGGGTAATGATGGGTGTATCTACACGGATTGTATTGGTTCCAATTTGGGCAACTCAAAAATTGTCTGCTAAGTGTCTGGCCAACTACGCCGCAGCCGTTCACCCAGATATACGCAGAAAACAGCGCCGTTCGATCGTGCCAAAGTTTTTGCGGGCCGTTCTCAGGATTTAGCAGAGCCGGACATGAGTTAGTATTGTCAAGCTAAGCTGACAGAGTTTTCCTAGTTCTTGACAAACAATGGAAAACAACTTCCATTTTTTGTGAGAAAGGCTACAATCGGGAAGGTCTTTGCAAGATCCAATTCTCCCCGTTTGGTGCTTCAACCCTCTGCTGTTGCATTTGAGCCAGCAGACCGATATCCAAGGTGGCGAAAATTTGCCGTGCAACTGTCATGTCTGACAACCGGAGTCAAAGCAAGGCGAATCAAAAGTTCGACACCTCCAATACAAAAGTTAGAGGGTTCCGTGCCGGAAAACTTGTAGGGGTAAAAGCTCGAAGTACCGAGTAAAAAAGCCAGTATTTTTGGAAGTGCGATCGATCGTACTTCATGGTTTGCTTCTCTGGGCAAGGTATTGCAGATGATGTGGTAACTCGCTCCGAAAGAAAAAGCCGCTAGCTCAATTTAAGGTCGCGATGTTAAAATCGGCGATCAATTGAATGCGCTGCCTGCTTCAAACCCGAACTCGAACTTTGAGTCATAAAACTGGTGCAGTTTTGGTAACAGATTCAGCTAGCAGACCGAAAATCCCACTATTTTTTCCTGCGGGAATGTCAATACTGGCTAACTTGTCTAAACTACAAACAGACACTATTCCACTGTTATTTATTCTTTAATTCAGGAGCATGAGGAAGACGGCATGATCCAGGCTAACACCGTACTCGAAACCACAATTACACCGGAAATGGAAACAATCGAGTTGCTTCGGAGCGCCGAAAGCGTTCTACCTGAGAGCGAGTTAGAACTCTTTATCGACGAAGAAGACGATCGAGAAGAATTCTTAGACTCTCAATCTGAGGAAGATCCTAAATCTGGCAAAGGCGCTAAAGCCCGCCGTCGGGCACAGGCAAAGAAAAAGCATTATACTGAAGACTCTATTCGTCTTTACCTGCAAGAAATTGGTCGGATTCGACTGCTGCGAGCTGACGAAGAGATTGAACTAGCGCGCAAGATTGCAGATTTGCTGGAATTAGAGCGAGTTCGAGAACAACTGCTCGAAGAGTATAACCGCGAACCCAAAGACAGCGAATGGGCTAATGCTGTAGATATGGCACTTCCTGCCTTCCGTCACCGACTCCACGTCGGCCGTCGGGCAAAGGAAAAAATGGTGCAATCAAACCTGCGTTTGGTGGTATCGATCGCCAAAAAATACATGAATCGCGGTTTGTCTTTCCAAGATTTGATTCAGGAAGGCTCTTTGGGTCTGATCCGGGCCGCTGAAAAATTCGATCACGAAAAAGGCTACAAGTTTTCTACCTACGCAACTTGGTGGATACGTCAAGCCATTACCCGGGCAATCGCCGACCAATCCCGCACTATCCGCCTACCGGTTCACCTTTACGAAACCATTTCGCGGATCAAGAAAACTACCAAACTCCTGTCTCAGGAAATGGGTCGCAAGCCGACGGAAGAAGAAATTGCTACCCGCATGGAGATGACGATCGAGAAGTTGCGGTTCATTGCTAAGTCCGCACAGTTGCCCATCTCTCTAGAAACTCCGATCGGCAAAGAGGAAGACTCACGTCTGGGAGATTTTATTGAATCAGACGGCGAAACACCAGAAGATCAAGTCTCGAAAAACTTGCTCAGGGAAGACTTGGAAAGCGTTTTGGATACTCTCAGCCCCCGAGAACGGGATGTACTGCGGCTGCGTTACGGCTTAGATGACGGACGGATGAAGACCTTGGAGGAAATTGGTCAAATCTTTAACGTCACCCGCGAGCGGATTCGCCAAATCGAGGCTAAAGCCCTGCGGAAGTTGCGCCATCCCAACCGGAACAGCATCTTAAAGGAATATATCCGCTAGAGTAATTTGCTAGCATCACCCAAAAGAGTGATTCGCACTCTTTTTTTTGGGGGGGAGACCCCCCGCCCCGGTTTGGGCTATAGCTGTTAAATTTTGTGCTGCTAACTGCCCGGAGCAAGTGGCTATTTGCTGCCCAAATCGCGCTGGCAAAATTTAGGGAGTCCGTTACGGAACTCCCAAGCTTTGCAGTGTCACAAAATTCTTAACTAGAAAATTACATCACGCCCCAAAAGTGAAGCAGGCCTTGACCGGAAACCAACTCGATGATGACAGCCGCAGAGAAACCAATCATCGCCAAACGACCGTTCCAATTTTCGGCTCCTTCGCTGAAGCCCCAGTTCCAAGCGTTGCGTTTTTGTTCTTGCATAGTGCGAACTCCTTTCGTTAACTTGTGTAAGGCTTATGTAAATAAATATAACATTCCTTGATAAAAATGCAAGGTTGTGATTAGTGATATCGGTCACAACGGTCGATCGACCTTGATGATTTTGCCTAACGAGGAAAAATAGCCAACTCGGTATCAGGGTCGAACAAGTGAATCTTGTCATGGGCGATGGCCAACCAAAGCTCCTCGCCCACTCGGATCGATCGCTCAGGAGGAACCCGCACTTGCATCCGCACCGCCGGAGCATCCGTCAAACAAACCCCCAAATAAGTTTCGTGTCCCAATGCCTCTACAATTTCCACTTGTACCGAAAGATTTTTGGTAGCCGGAGGGTTAATGCTCAGATGTTCCGGCCGAATGCCTAAAATTAGCCCTCGCCCGTCATATTGTTGTAGACTTTTTGCCCAAATATCGGGTAAAGTAAAGCGAAATTGCGGGTGAGAAATCAACAACGGGGCACTAAATTCCACCAACAAGAAATTCATCGGCGGAGAACCGATAAACTCAGCCACAAACAGATTAGCCGGCTTGTTGTAAAGCTCTAGAGGTCGAGCTACTTGCTGAAGCTGCCCTCTATTCATAATAGCAATCCGATCACCCATAGTCATCGCCTCAGTTTGGTCGTGAGTTACATAAATAGTGGTAGTTCCCAACTGTCGCTGCAACTGCACAATTTGCGATCGAGTTTCCGCCCTCAATTTCGCATCAAGATTCGATAGCGGTTCGTCCATCAAAAAAACTTCAGGATTTCGAGCCATCGCCCTACCCAAAGCTACCCGCTGCTTTTGCCCTCCCGAAAGTTGTTTCGGCAAGCGATTTAAAAGAGATTCTATTTGCAATAATTCAGCTACCTTCAGGACTCGTTCTCCTACGGCTTTTTCCCGTTCCGATAAATAGCGTAAACCCGGAGTTAACTTGCGAGTCGCTCCTCCTAAAAAGTCCTCAAACCAAGGATAAGTTAGAGGATTTTTAAAATAACTAGAAGCTAAATAATTAATAGCCTCTTCTACCTTAATCCTTATTTTTTCTCCATTCTGGATGCTTCCTTCTTCTCCTTGTATCTTCCCCCTTATCCCTTCTTTCTTCTTCCCCTTTCCTTCTTCCTTCTTCCTTCTTCCTTCTTCCTTCTTCCTTCTTCCTTCTTCTTTCTCCCTTTCCGAGCGGCGCAATCCAAAGGCGAGATTATCGTAAACTGTTAAGTGAGGATAGAGAGCATAATTTTGAAATACCATAGCGATATTTCGGTCTTTAGGAGGCAAATCGTTAAGGAGCCGATCGCCAACCCAAATATTGCCGGCCGTCAAAACTTCCAAACCGGCGATTGATCGCAGCAAAGTGCTTTTTCCGCAACCAGAAGGCCCCACCAGCACCATGAATTCCCCGTCTTCGACCGTCAGGTTAATGCGGCGCAAAACGCTGCTAGACGAAGGGCGATCGGCCGCAGGCAAGACATTTTCGGCGGCGGTGTTTGCTTCTTTTTCCTGTTCTCCTGGGCGGAGCGGAAAACTTTTGTAAATATTTTCTAATACAACTTGCGCCATTAAACAATTTTAGATTTTAGATTTTAGATTTTAGATTGGGGAATTGGGCATGGGGCATTGGGCATTGATAATTGAGATATTCAAGGAAGGAGGAAGTTCGGGAACGAGCAGTGTACAGGATTTAAATGATTTAACGGATGGATGTTGAAGTCAGAAGTCAGAGGTCACAAATCAGATTAATGCCCGATGCCCGATGCCCGATGCCCGATGCCCGATGCCCGATGCCCAATGACTATTGACTGCTGATAACTTTGATGATTCTTTCACCCGGATTTAGGTCAAAAACTCGATCGCCCGCAGCATCTTTCCCCCAAAAAGCTATAGCATCCATAGTCGATCGCAGCACGCGGCCAGAATTAGTAAAAAGTTTGACATCCGTACCCGGAACAGCCTGCAGCAAGCCAACTAAAGCATCTTTAGGCTCTGAGAAGCGAAAAGCTTGAGTGCCAATTTCGCCCCGGTTAGTAAGTCTGACAGAACCTGCAGGCATTCGTTTTGCCCAACCCAACTCGGAAAATAGCACCAGACTGTCGTTCGGGTCGAGAGTGATGCAGCCCACCAACTGTTCCTGCTTCCGCAACCTGGTTACTTGAGATCCCTGGGCCGCGCGGCCCATTGGTGGCAGTTGTTCATCATCGATCTCAAACCGGAGGACTCGGCCTCCTGAAGTTGCGATCGCCACTTGCTCACCGACTTTAGCCAGACTCGCACCGCGCAGCCGATCGTCCTCCTTGAGTTTAACAACAGTAACGCCGCGATTAGTCAAATCAGCAAATTCCTGCATCGCCAAGCGCTTAATTTTCCCTTGCTGAGTCAGAGTTACTAAATCCGCCGCCTCCGAATTTTCCGGCAAAATAAAGTGTGCAACTGTGATTTCCGACAAAGCGCGATCGGCACTGTCTTTAGTAGCACTCGGCGACAACAAACTGACGATCGGCGTTCCCCGGTCTTTGGCGCTACTACTAGGAATATCGGCCACTTTCAGCGGGTAAGCTTTGCCGTTAGGAGTTAAGACGACCAAAGTGCGATCGGTTTTCGTCAGATTTGCCGTCACAATAAAATCTTCATTTTTTTCTAAAGCTGAAACCGATTTTTCGCGACTTTTCGAGCGTGGCTTTTCCCCAGTCGGCAAGCGTCGCACGTACTGCTTGTGGGAAAATTCAACTATAGTTTCCTCTGGCTCTAGAACGGGCAATAAGTTCGGCTGAATCGTTGCCGGCGACAACTGCTTGACCCCAGAATTTTTCTTACCAGAAAATTGTGATTCGGCGTTTGCTGCGCGTGCAGTTCCATTGGCGAATTTAGTGCGGCGGGGGTCAGCGTACTTGCGTTTGAGCGATCGAAATTCCTTCTTTAAAGCCTTCAAAAGTTCGCGTCTGTCGCTCAACAACCGCTGCAATTCTTGAATATTAGCCATCAACTCATCAAACTCAGACTGCAAATTTTGCCTTTCCAAACCAGTCAGTCTACGCATAGGCATCGCCAAAATCGCATCAGCTTGACTTTCGCTCAAATTGAGGCGAACTTGCAAAGTTTGCTTAGCAGTAGAGCCATCAGGAGAATTTCTGAGAATGTTGATCGCTGTATCGAGATTTGTCAAAGCCAACATTAAGCCTTGGACAATATGACAGCGGCGTTCTGCAGCTTGCAACTCGTAATTGTAGCGGCGGGTCAGAGTCACTTCCCGGAAATCCAGAAATTCCTGCAACAATTGTCGGAGCGTCAATTGTCGCGGTTGACCGTTGACAATTGCCAGCAAAATCGCCCCAAAATTTGTTTGCAGGTCAGTTTGCTGGTAAAGACGAGCGAGAACCGCTTCTGGGGTAAATTCCCGCTTGAGTTCAATCACAACTCGAATGCCTTCGCGATCGCTCTCGTCACGCAAATCAGAAATACCGTCGAGGCGGCCAGCATTGACCAACTCCGCCACCTTTTCAATCCAAGCCGCCTTATTTACCTGAAACGGAAACTCCGTCACCACGATCGCCGTTTTAGTACGCACCTTGCGATTACCTGGCACCTCTTCCACCCCGGCCACACCCCTGACCGCAATGCTGCCTCGACCCTTAGTGTAGGCGTCAACAATCCCCTCTGTAGCGACGATTTCCCCCCCGGTTGGAAAATCCGGACCCGGAATCAGTTCTATCAACTTCTCATCGGATAGTTCGGGGTTTTCAATCAAAGCAATTAAACCGTCTACCACCTCCCCCAAATTGTGCGGCGGGATATTAGTTGCCATCCCCACAGCAATGCCCGTACAGCCGTTGAGTAACAGAAACGGCAACTGAGCAGGCAGCGCCGTCGGTTCCTGCTGGGAACTGTCAAAGTTAGCAGTAAAATCAACAGTTGCATCGCCGACTTGGGTTAGCATAGCTTCGTGGGCGATCGGTGCCAGCCTAGTTTCCGTATAGCGCATAGCAGCCGCCGGATCATTGTCCACCGAACCGAAATTGCCGTGACCCGCCAGTAAAGGATAGCGGCTCGAAAACTCCTGAACCATGCGTACCAGAGCGTCGTAAACCGATTGGTCGCCGTGGGGGTGATATTTTCCCAAAACATCTCCAACAACCCGGGCGCACTTACGGTAAGGTCGGTCTGGCGTCAGACCGAGTTCGTGCATCGCATATAAAATTCGACGGTGAACTGGTTTTAAACCGTCGCGGACATCAGGCAAAGCTCGCCCGACGATCACACTCATGGCATATTCGAGGTACGATTGCTGCATCTCGGCGTGCAGAGGCGTAGAAATTACTTGCCCGGAAAGTAGGTTGAGTTGTTTAGCCATGAGTCCTTGTGTCCGTTAATTCCTGAGTGAAAACAGCCTCTGTCAATAATGCCGAGGTTGCCTGTCTCGATTGAAAAGCGTTTGCCGCAGGCGAACCGAAAGTTCGACCCAACCGCCCTGTTGAAGAATAAAAATAAACTTAACTTGTGAAAGCAGAATCAGAGTCCCGAAGACGGGCAGCACTTGCCTCTTACTCTCCACTCTTACCCTAACCTCTATGTTGCCTTCATTTGCGCCTACCTGTCTATTTACCTTCTGCGGTGAGAAGGTTGATTCACAGGAAAACACGGAATGCCAGAAACTCAGAACGTAGTGAGGCTGTAGCTCTTCCTAGGAAAGCGTCACGAGGGGCTGGAGTCCCCGTCAATCTATGATAGAATTTAATTGCAATTAGGAATAACCATCTACACGAAGAAATATTTTATTCAGGAGAAACCCTGGATTGAGCTCGTCTCGGTACAGCCGTAGCGTGGATCAAGCAGCAATGGTTGACGATCGAGCTTATCGTATTTTGGTAAGCGTGATGGACTCCGAAAGTATTAAAAAAGAAAAGTAAGCGGAATTGGAATATTTCTGGTACTGGTACTTGTTCTGATCGTGTAGAGGCAACTGGACTATGAGTGAACTCCCATTTTTGGGCTTATTCAACCATAGAGCGTGGTCGTGACTCGCTGAGAGTGTCAAAAATGCCATATTAATATAATTCATCAGTCAAAAGCTCTCCTGGCGCTATCTCCTAGTCTGACATCCACTAGATGAACGGAAGCGTCGATATTTTAAGCCGTTTTGAGGGGTTAAAACTGAGAATTAAAAATCTCCAACAATCCCCGCTAGATTCGCTACTCCGAATGCGGTGGCGACGGGAGTATGTGAATAAACATGGCTTGATTCTAATGAGGAAGAAGGAAAATAATTATCACACATTCCCGAATCTAATACCAGTTCAAAAAATAGTGCAACTGTAGATCCGTGATCCAAACTGATATCCAGTCAATCAGTTCCCATCTAAAATCTAAAATCTAAAATCTAAAATCTAAAATCTAAAATCTAAAATCTAAAATCTAAAATCTAAAATGGTAGAAGCTGGAGGCTTGACCGAAAGAGAGGGTACTATAAGTCCAGGACGCACGGGTAGTCAGAAACCGGGTTTTTTCATAGCAATAGTTCGTTATAGCCCGCCGAAACGAGCAAAAACCAGGTTGCGAGGCGTCGTCCATGTGTCCTGGATTGTACTAGAAACCTGCTACCTGAGAATCTTGAGACTCTCACCAGTTCCAGGTCTAGTTATAAAAAACAACTAAACTGTCTGTGTGTAGTAGTCTAAATGATGGTACTGGATGCTTCTAGGCATCTGTAAACCCTCTCACAGCTAGTGGCTCAAGGATATACATACGGGTTTTGCAGGGTTCCCGGCTGATGGCGCTAAAAACTCTGCATTTTTGACGGGGATGTAGTCCCCGTGCCGTGTTCCTCTTTGGACTAAAGTCACAAAGTTTCTATACTTCCCATATTTATTTATGAAAACCGTTCTGATTGTAGAGGACGATTTGGTTAATGCTCGGGTTTTTTCCAAAATTCTGACTAAGCGGGGGGGCTTAGCCGTGAAGCACACGGAAAATGTTGAAGAGGTAATGCAGATTGCTGCCAACGGCGAAGCTGATTTGATTTTAATGGATGTGTCTCTTTCGCGCAGCGTGTACCAGGGCAAATCTGTTGACGGGATTAAGATTACTCAACTGCTCAAAGCTGACCCACAAACGGCATCGCTGCCGATTATTTTGGTGACTGCTCACGCGATGGCTGGTGATAAAGAAACATTTCTGGATCAAAGCGGTGCCGACGGTTACATCTCTAAACCGGTGGTAGACCATCAAGAGTTTGTTAATCAAATCAAGGCTTTGCTGCCTGATTGAGTGAACCATACATGAAAAAGGAATAAGAAGGAAGAAGGAAAAAGCAAGAAGGAAGAAAGAATTGTTTGTTTTAACCAACAAACAATTAAAACTCTAGAATTACAAAGTTTGCTTAAACTCTGAATCTTCCTTCTTCCTTCTTCCTTTCGATGTTCGGATTACACAATGCTATGAGTTCGGACTTGTAATTTGTGAGGAAAAATTTGAGATTTTTATGACGAGTGAAATCGAAGTATGCGTTGCGGCGAGGAACCAACTTATCCTCAGCGAGCGCAACGCTGTTCACTCATTCAGGCAATCTCAAAACTATGATTAGTCTTCGTCCTCATCGAAGTCAAAACCGATATCATCATCATCGTCCACATCAGGTCCCAAGGCATCATCCTCAGTCTCAGCGACAAACTCGTCCTCATCAACCTCAACTTCCTCAAAATCCTCATCAGGCTCAAGATCAGACGGGCGCCCGATCTCATAACCGCTCTCGATCGTATAAGCACGACGCGCAGTTCGGTCATCAAGTACCACATCCTCCTGTAAATCGTGGATGTCGTCATCAAACACAGCACCATCAAAACCAGCATCCTGGACCCCAGCATCCTCATAGGCATTGAACCCAGTACCCGCAGGAATCAGGCGACCGATAATCACATTTTCCTTCAGCCCCCGGAGCCAGTCAGACTTACCTTCGATCGCAGCCTCAGTCAACACCCGCGTAGTCTCCTGGAACGAAGCAGCGGAAATAAAGCTATCAGTATTCAGCGAAGCCTTAGTAATCCCCAGCAACACCGGAGTATAATCCGCCGGCGCTCCACCAGTAATTGACATCGCCTCATTCACCTGCTCAACCTGCCGCAATTCTACCAACTCGCCGGGGAGCATAGTAGTATCGCCGCCATCTTCCATCCTGACTTTGTTGGTCATCTGGCGGACAATCACCTCAATGTGCTTGTCAGAAATATCCACGCCCTGAGACTGATAAACCGACTGCACCTCATTCACCAAAAACGTCTGCACCTGTTGGAAACTCTCCAAGGCAGCCTCAAAAGTAGACTGTCGCTCCTTGAGCACGTGGAAGAACACCTCCAGAATTTCGTGAGGGTTAGCAGGCCCGTCGGTCAAAGCTTCGGCGACGCCTACGCGCTGTCCGTCGGAAACGATCGGGTTTTGACCAGGCAACAAAGGATACTCCTCAATCCGGCCATCATCCTCAATCACCGCAAGTTCCACAACATCGTCATCCGTAACCACACGAGCCGTCCCCGGCCGCTTGGCTAAAATACAAGCTTCCTTCGGCTTCCGCCCTTCAAGAAGTTCCTCAATCCGTGGCAAACCCTGAATGATATCCCCAGTCTTTGCCCGCTCAAACACCAGAATCACCAAATTGTCACCCCGCTGCACCAAGTCGCCGTCGTCTACGTGCAGCACCGCACCGGCCGAAACCCGGTAAGGACGAGCCACCCTGAGCAAGAGTTTCGCCGGTTCTGTCTCCGACGCAGGTACAACCTTCACAACTTGGCCGGATTCTTCGAGAACAACCCCCGGAGCTATTTCGGTACCAGCCACCAGCAGTTGACCCGGACTCACATCCGGTGTACCCGCGACAGAGATCGAAATAGAATCGGCATCTCGCATCACCAACAGTCGGCGCACTGGTTCGCCATGCCCCTCACGGATGCCTCGAACGATACCCGCTTCTTTGCAGAGAATCTCGGTGCGGGCGACTACTGCCCCCGGCGCGATCGACTGCCCATCTTCGACCAACAGCCGCGTGTGAGTGCTGCCCTGAGTCGGATCAGCAGACACATCCCGTCGAATCACCAGCGATTCCAAAATCACTAACTGCAAGCGGAAAGTCTTGGAAGCTCGATCGCCCCCATCGGCCACAGTCATAGCCAACTCTTGCGACGCACTATCCTCTTCAGGCGAACCCCAAGCCGGGCCCGAACCGTCCGCCCCAAAAGCCATAGCATCATCCTCATCCGGCAGCAGCTCGATATCCGCCGCCAGTTGCGGAGCTCCCGAACCAATTTCCAAAATAAGCTGAGTCCGTAGCAGTTCCAATCCCTCGACAGACTTGACGCGCTCCCCATCCTTATAAGGGAGTCGCTGCACCGCTTTCAAAGAGATCGACTCATTCAGCGCTGTCTGAGAAGGCACCGGCGGCTTATCCGGGACTGGAAATTCCACCACAGGCCGCAGCAGCAAAGCCGGGCCCTCGGGAGTTTCGATATACTCGGCATAGCCCAACTCTTCGGCAATCAAGCCCGGGGATATCTCTTGACCCGCGTTGACGATTTGACCTTCCCCGAAAGTTAGCGGTGGGCGGTCAACCACATGGAGCGTCCCCGGTTTGATCACAATTTCCCGGAGGATGTCATTTTTCTGAGTGATTTCCACTGCCCCGCTGGTTTGACAGAAAATATCCTTAACCACCTCAGTACCGGCTTCTACGTACTGGCCATCTTCCACCAGCAGCAGAGAAATATCCTTATTGACCTCGTGGCACTCTTCCGGTATCCAGAGCAGAGTGCCGCCTTTAACGACTTCGTAGCCAAGTTTAGCTTTGCCGCGCTTGTGGACTTCCACCCCTCCGTATTTGACAATGCCCCCTGTAGCTGTGCGGTAGCTGTCGTCGAGCAGTTCGGCGACGACTTCCCCGTTAATCACTTTGCTTCCTGGAGCCGTCTTCAGGGAAAACCGCTGCTTAGAAGATGTTTCGATCGTGTAGTGGTCGCGGCCGCCTGCACTTTCGGCCCGCACGACTGCTTGGTCGAGCAGGACTTGGGCGGTGATAATTTCGATTTCTCTGGGGTCAGCGATGCGGACTACGCCGCCGTGTTCGGAGACGAGTTTAGTTTCGGCAATCACGCTTTCGGCCGGAATGCGATCGCCATTTTTCACGGCAGGTTCGGCGCCTGGGGGCAAGTTGTAGACTTCTCCTGAGAGAATCCAAATCAGCCCGCCTTTGCTGGCTGTGCGGGTTGTGTTCCCTTGGCGGTCGGTTTTTTCTTCTGGCACCAAATCAGCAAATTTGGCTTCTCCGGCTAAGTCGGAAGCCACGTCTGTAGTCACTTTTTCCGTAGTTTTGCGGGCGGCGCGACCGACGATCGGCACTTCTGCCAAAACTTGACCGGGAATGGCGCGCTGTCCGTCTTTGACCATCAGAGTAGAACCCTGGACGATCGCCAATTCGATTTTCAGCTTTTGATTTTTGGCGCCTGATTTCCCTTCTTCAAAGCCGTCGCCTTCAAATACAAGTTTGCCGTTGTTTTCTGCCACCAGTGCTTCTTCGCCGTGTCTGGTGCGGAAGGAACGAGTACGCAAGTTCTTGAATTTCACCACGCCGGGGAAGGGGGCGCGTTCTTGTTTCGCGACTTCTCCGGTGAATACGCCGCCTGTGTGGAAGGTACGCATGGTGAGCTGGGTTCCCGGTTCCCCGATCGACTGAGCTGCAATAATCCCGATCGCTTCTCCCATGTCCACCATTTTCAAGTGGGCGAGACTCCAGCCATAGCAGTGCTGACAAACCGATCGGGTAGATTCACAAGTCAGGGGCGATCGTAAATACACCTCTGCCACCCCAGCGTTACCAATTTCCGTCGCCAACTCATCGGTAATTGGCTGATTTCGGACGGCTTTTTCGTCGCCGTAGGTCACGATTTCCCCGGTTTTGGGGTGCACCGCATCTCTAGCCAACACCCGCCCTAGCAGCCTGTCCTTGAGGGGAATCAGCACTGTTGCTCCGTCCGTCATCGGTCGTACTCGAATTCCCCGCTGAGTGCCGCAGTCCACTTCCCGCACAATTACGTCTTGGGACACATCCACCAAACGACGAGTCAAATAGCCAGAGTCTGCCGTCCGCAACGCTGTATCTACCAAGCCTTTGCGCGCGCCGTAGGAAGAGATGATGTATTCGGTGACGGTGAGTCCTTCGCGGAAGTTGGTTTTAATTGGCAAGTCGATGATTTCGCCTTGGGGGTCAGCCATCAATCCGCGCATTCCGACTAGCTGTCGCACTTGAGAAATGTTTCCCCGCGCCCCGGAGAATGCCATCATGTAGACCGAGTTTAGGGGGTCTGTGGCTCGGAAGTTTTTGACTACTTCGTCTTTGAGGTCTTCTGATGTGCTGTTCCAGGTATCGATTACTTTTTGGAAGCGTTCGACTTCGGTGATTTCGCCTCTGGTGTATTTTTGTTCGGTGATGCGGATTTCTTCTTCGGCTGCATCTAGGAGCGATCGTTTTGACGGGGGAACCTGCAAATCGTCTACGCTAATCGAAACTCCCGCTCGTGTCGCAAAGCGGAAACCCAAGTCTTTGAGTTTATCTGCCATTTGCGCTGTACGGGCCGTTCCGTAGTGCATAAAAGACCAAGAGATTAACTTTTTGAGCTGACCCTTGTCAACAACTCGATTGCGAAAAACAATTTCCTTATTTTCTGTCATCTTTCTGAGTAGTAGTAATTGGTAATTGGTAACGAGAGCATCTCAATGAAAGCAGCCAAGCTAGAAATTGGAGGCAGGAGGCAGAGGGCAGTAGTGCGTAGGTTGGGTTGAGGAACGAAACCCAACATTTCACCCCACCCAACATTTCGCCACAATTTTCCTTAACTGAACCGTATTGATTGGTAATTAGTAAGTAGTAACGTGTAATTTTTCTAGTTTCAATCACTATTTGTTAGCGATTACTTGTCAGTTATTACCCTTTACCCCTTACCCCTTACCTCCTACGCATTACCTCCTAATTATTAATCACCGATTCGATCGTTTGGTGATAGATAATCCTACCCGGAGTAGTGCGAATGAACTGATTGATCACCTTCCCCTCCCCATCTTCCCGAACCCGGCGGAACTTGTATTCCTTTGTCACTATACCGTCCGTAGAACGTTCCACCTTCAGCGGTTCTCCTTCAGGTTCAGTGTTTTCTATAGCACCTTGAAACCTCACCCACACATAAGAGTGCAAGTCAACCACCCCTTGTTCATAAGCTACAACCGCGTCGGTGAGGTTGGAGAAATAGTGACCTGCTCCTTTTTGAGCGTCAGGATTTTCGGCTGTCAAGTAATAGCAACCGAGAACCATATCTTGAGAAGGAGTAACGATCGGTCTTCCGGTTGCCGGCGACATAATGTTGTTAGAAGCCAGCATCAGCAAGCGCGCTTCCGCCTGAGATTCCAAAGACAAAGGCACGTGCACGGCCATTTGGTCGCCGTCAAAGTCAGCGTTAAAAGCCGGACAGACTAGCGGGTGAAGCTGAATTGCCCTCCCGTCCACCAAAATCGGCTCAAAGGCTTGAATCCCCAAACGGTGGAGGGTCGGCGCCCGGTTTAGCATTACCGGGTGTCCTTCAATCACCTCCTGAAGCACGTCCCAAACGCTGGGATCGTTGCGCTGGATCAGTTTTTTGGCAGCTTTGATGTTGTTGACCAATCCTTGGCGGATCAAGCGGTGGATGACGAAAGGCTGGAAAAGTTCGATCGCCATTTCCCTCGGCAAACCGCACTGATGAATTTTCAGTTTCGGCCCCACCACAATCACCGAACGCCCAGAGTAGTCAACCCGTTTCCCCAGCAAGTTTTGCCGGAAGCGACCTTGTTTCCCTTCAATGATGTCCGACAGCGACTTCAGCGGGCGGTTGTTTGCCCCCACAACTGTCCGGCCCCGGCGACCGTTGTCAATCAGCGCATCCACAGCTTCTTGCAGCATCCGCTTTTCGTTGCGGATGATAATCTCCGGCGCCAGAATTTCTTGCAGTCTCGCCAAGCGGTTGTTGCGGTTGATTACTCTCCGGTAAAGGTCGTTGAGGTCGCTCGTTGCAAAACGCCCGCCGTCTAGCTGCACCATCGGCCGCAAGTCGGGGGGAATCACCGGAATCACATTGAGCACCATCCAATCGGGTTGAGAACCCGTAGCGATGAAATTGTCAATAACCCGCAAGCGTTTAATTAACTTTGCCCGTTTTTGACCTTTAGCATTAGCAATATCTTCCCGCAACTTTTCCGCTTCACTTTCTAGCGGAATATTTTGCAGCAAAACTTGCAAAGCTTCAGCACCTATGCCTACTTCTACGCCCGTCAGCGTGGAATCTTCGCTGTAAAGTTCGTCTTCTATTTCCAGCCAAGCATCTTCCGTGAGCAATTGCTTGTATTGCAGCTTTTCTGCATTACCTGCATTGAGGACAACGTAGGCATTAAAATACACGATTTGTTCGACATCTCGCAGCGGCATATCTAACAGAATTGCCATGTAACTAGGGATGCCTTTGAGATACCAAACGTGAGCTACGGGAGCCGCTAATTTGATAAAGCCCATCCGGTGACGGCGGACGCGAGATTCAGTTACTTCAACACCGCATCTTTCGCAAACAATGCCTCTATGGCGAACTCGTTTGTACTTGCCACAATGACATTCCCAATCTTTTGCAGGCCCAAAAATGCGCTCGCAAAACAAGCCATCCATTTCAGGTTTTAACGTGCGATAATTTATGGTTTCCGGTTTTGTCACCTCTCCAGTAATCTGACCGTTGGGTAAAGTTCTCTCTCCCCACTGCCGAATTCTTTCTGGTGAAGCTAACCCAATCTTGACGTAATCAAAGCGTTGTTCTATTTTAGCCATTCTTGACTCCAATTAATAATTTACAGTCGATTATTTGTGGTTGTTTATCTTTTTTGGTTGCTTGTTTCACGGCTTAAATCAATGTTATACTCCTCTATATGTGACATGATTTTTAATATCAGAGATGACACTTGACGATACTCCAAAGTCATCAGCGATTTTAGAGATTGATTCTCTACCTCTAATTCTTTTTCGTATCTCAAGAGCTTGCTCGAAAGTCAATTTGCGATCGAGATATCCGCCCATGCGAGGAACTGGAACCTCTTCGCCTGCTTCCTTCCAAGTGACGTGATACTTAATATCGTGTATGGTTTTGCGACCAACACTGTATTCTTGAGCTACATCCTTCACTCTCTCTCCTGCTGCTAGTTTTTGCCTAATTTTTCGCACCTTTTCCCAGTCTAATTTGGCATTAGAAAGGGGATGACTTTTGCCTTGAGTGCGTCCTTTCTTAGAAGCATCTAATAAATTTTGAGTGCGCGTTCCACCCCAAAGGTGTTCTGGATTAATACAACTGGGAGTATCGCAGGTATGACAAGCATCCATCGAAGTGGGAACTTCACATCCTAATTTCTCTGCTAAAACAGCACGAGTAACTGATTGGGATTTCCCATTTTTAAAGTACCTGCCATAACCACCTTGACCATCCTTTGCACCTTGAAAAATTATGCAGCCGCTGTCTTGAATTTCTCCTACAAAACCGGGGGGAACTGTAGTGAAGTTATGGGGGATTTTTGCCTGAAGTATCTTAGTAATAGTGTCATACTGTACGCCATACTCTTTTATTAGGTGGCTTTTGATGGTTCCAGCTAAATATTTACGCTGAATTTCCCGCAGTTGTTCGATCGATAGTTTACCAATACCGGGAATACTTTTGCGTCGGGGAGTTTTGCGAACGCGCCCCATCATTTGCGCTGTATTCTCAGCCGCAGTTCCAGGTACGAGATGTGCTGGGTTAATGCAGCTTGGATTGTCGCAGGTGTGGCAAGCAAAATAACCGGAATCTAGAAATCCTGGTATCTTTGATTCGAGCACTAATCGGTGGACTAATACCGTTTTGCCCTCGATCCACTTGCGCCCGTAACCATTTTTGAGCTTACTCCCTTGCCAATTAATACAGCCAGTCTTCAGGTCAAATTCTCCTTCTATTCCCGGGCCAACTGTTACAATAGTCATGTCAGCGTCTCTCCTCTTAAGAGCGTTGATTCGCCTCAGCAGTGTTCGTACCACTGCTGAGGCATTTTAATTTGAGATTGCGGATTAAAGATTAAAGAATTGAATGCTGTCAAAAAATCTTTAATCTTTAATCTAAAATCTTTAATGCCTAATCCTCGTCCAGTTCGTCACGAGAAAGGGATTCGTAAGTAGGCCGGGAGGGCGATCGCTTGCCCCCAGCATCTGCCATCAAATCCACCTCAACGTGCTCGCTGCCCTCGTCGGACGTATTCACCTTGTGCACAGCAATATCCAAGCACAAAGACTGCAACTCCCGCATCAGTACCTTGAAAGATTCCGGCGTACCGGGGCGCGGAATAGCTTTGCCTTTAACGATCGCATTCAGCGCTTCATTCCGCCCCTGCATATCGTCCGACTTCACAGTCAGCAACTCTTGCAAAGTATAAGCTGCGCCGAACGCTTCCAAAGCCCAGACTTCCATTTCTCCGAATCGCTGACCCCCCTGCTGCGCTTTGCCACCCAAAGGCTGCTGCGTTACCAGCGAGTAAGGGCCTGTGCTACGGGCGTGGATCTTATCATCTACTAAGTGAACCAGCTTCAGCATATAGGCGATGCCGACTGTGATCGGGCGATCGAACGGTTCCCCAGTTCGGCCATCGTAGACAATAGTCTTGCCGGGGTGCTTTTCATTAAACACCCAAGGCTTGCCGGTTTTTTCGCGTGCCTCCTGTAGCTTGCCGTGTACGGTTTCGCGAGACTTTTCAGCGCCGTGCATTTCATCAAAAGGCACCATTTTAAACCGCATCGACAGATTTTCGCCCGCCCATCCCAGCAAGCATTCAAAAATCTGACCCACGTTCATCCGCGACGGTACGCCCAAGGGATTGAGCACTATGTCAACCGGAGTCCCGTCGGGCAAATAAGGCATATCCTCCATCGGCAGAATCCGGGACACAATACCCTTATTTCCGTGCCGGCCGGCCATTTTATCGCCGACTTGAATCTTGCGTTTTTGAGCTACGTAGACGCGGACGACCATGTTGGCGCCGGGGGGCAGTTCGTCGCCCTGTTCGCGGGTAAACACCCGCACGTCCACCACACGGCCTTTTTCGCCGTTAGGGACGCGGAGGGAATTGTCGCGCACGTCGCGGGCTTTTTCACCGAAGATTGCCCTCAGCAGTTTTTCTTCCGGCGGTTGGTCGGATTCGCCTTTGGGGGTGACTTTGCCAACTAGGATGTCGCTGGCTTCTACCCAGGCACCTTTGCGGATAATGCCCTGTTCGTCTAGCTGGCGCAGCGCGTCTTCGCCGACGTTAGGTATTTCGCGGGTGATTTCTTCGGGGCCGAGTTTGGTTTGGCGGGCTTCGATTTCGTATTTTTCAATGTGGATCGAAGTGTAGACATCTTCGTACACCAAGCGCTCGCTAATTAGCATGGCGTCTTCGTAGTTGTAGCCTTCCCAGGGCATATAAGCTACGAGGATATTGTGACCCAGAGCGAGTTCTGCCCCTTCGGTGGAAGAACCGTCGGCGAGCACTTGACCTGCTACGACTCGATCGCCCTCATAAATCAAAGGACGCTGATTTAAGCAAGTATCCTGGTTAGAACGCTGATATTTTTGCAGTTCGTGTTCGATGCAGCCAGCATATTTTTGCTTCCAAACCGAGGGCTGTTTGACTTTGAGATCGTCGTATTCCTTAATCAGGAAATGTTCTTCGCTGGAATTCGATTCCGCATCTACAGCCAGGGGCTTGACAATAATCCGGGTAGCGTCGATGTAAATCACCTCGCCGTCGATCCGGGAAACCACAACCATCCCGGAATCTCGCGCCGCCTGAGCTTCCAAGCCCGTACCAACTAGGGGCCGTTCTGGTTTCAGTAGCGGCACAGCTTGCCGCTGCATATTCGATCCCATCAGAGCTCGGTTGGCGTCGTCGTGTTCCAAGAACGGAATCAGCGATGTCGCTACGGAGACGATTTGCACGGGCGAAATCGCCATGTAGTCCACCTGCATCGGCGTGGTGGTAGTAAATTCTTGGCGGTAGCGGACGGCTACGGTTTCGCCCAAGAGGTTGTTGTCTTCGTCGAGGCTGATGTCTCCAGGGGCCACGCGCAAATCGTCTTCTTCGTCGGCTGTCATGTAAACAGGGGCTTTGTCGCGCAGCACCCGTCCTTTTTCTACTGGATAAAAAGGAGTTTCGATGAAGCCGTAGGGGTTGACGCGGGCGTGAGTTGCCAAGGAACCGATCAGACCGGCGTTGGGGCCTTCTGGTGTTTCGATCGGGCAAATCCGGCCGTAGTGGGACGGGTGAATGTCCCGTACTGCAAACCCGGCGCGTTCGCGAGTCAGACCTCCAGGGCCCAAGGCGGAAAGCCGACGTTTGTGAGTCAGTTCTGCGAGAGGGTTGGTTTGATCCATGAACTGCGATAGCTGGGAGGAACCGAAGAATTCCTTGATTGCTGCTACCAGCGGTTTGGGGTTGACCAGAGAAGCGGGGCTGAGGGAGTCGGCATCCGAGACGGTCATTCTTTCGCGGATGATCCGTTCTAAGCGGTTAAGTCCGACGCGCACTTGGTTTTGCAGCAGTTCTCCGACACTGCGGACGCGACGGTTGCCTAAGTGGTCGATGTCGTCGGTGGAGCCGATGTCGAATTCGAGGTTAATTAAATAGTCGATCGCCGTCAAGATATCTTGGGATGTCAGTACCCGCATCGTATCGGGGACTGTCAAGCGCAATTTTTTGTTGAGTTTGTAGCGGCCGACTCTGCCCAAATCGTAGCGTTTGGGGTCGAAAAAGCGCGAGTTGAGGAGCTGTTCGCCGCCCGCCACGGTGGGGGGTTCACCGGGACGGAGTTTGCGGTAGAGCTCCATCAAAGCTTCTTCTTCGCCGAATTGTCCTTCTTTCTCGATCGTCTTTTGGAAGTATTCCGGGTGCCGCAGGGAGTCGTAGATTTCGCCGTCTGTGAGTCCGAGGGCTTTGAGCAGCACCTGAGCCGATAGTTTGCGGGTTTTGTCGATTCTGACCCAGACTAAATCGTTTTTGTCTGTCTCAAATTTCAGCCACGCGCCGCGGTTGGGGATCAGCGAGGCGTTATACGAACGGCGACCGTTTTTGTCGGTTTCGGATTTGTAGTAGACACCTGGGGAACGCACGATTTGGTTGACGATGACCCGTTCCGCGCCGTTGATGATGAATGTGCCGCGCTCGGTCATCAAGGGCAAATCGCCGATGAAGACTTCTTGTTCTTTGATTTCCCCGGTTTCTTTGTTAATCAGGCGGGTGGGTACGTACATTTGCACCGAGTAAGTGCTGTCCCTGCGCTTGGCTTCGTCCACGTCGTATTTCGGGCGCTTGAGTTTGAAGTCTTTGCCCATGAAGTGGAGTTCCAGCTTACCCGTGTAGTCTGTAATCGGGGAGAAGCTGTCGAGTTCTTCGATCAGCCCGGCTTCTAGAAACCAGCGAAAACTTGCCCGCTGGATTTCGATCAAATCGGGCAAGGTGAAGGCGAATTCTGTGTAATCTTTAGTGGTCATGGGGGTCCTTTTTCCGCAGTGGCTCTAGCTTTTTACATGGCGCCAAGGCTGGGCTTTTTTACCTTGTTGCGTTTTTTTGATTGATTGTGTGAGAGAATTTATATGATGTTTTCGATCGCCTGCCAACTGCTGCAACGGTTATTATTGCTGGTGGCTCGCAGTATTTTTGTGCGGATTTTTGTTTCGATCGAGATGCTTTTAGCTCTGATCTCGTGGTATTGCGGGGTTAATTCCCTACACTTTTGACTCCTAAAATTGACTTGACAGCTATTGCCAAATTGCTGAGGTTCCAAGTTTCTTCTGATGTGTAAGTTTGAGTGTGTAAGTTTGAGGTATTGCGTGAAGTTTTGACCGAACCCGAAGGTTAGCGTACTCGCGTTGTGTTGGCAGTTCCTGGGCGACATCGCAGGATCGGATACTAAGCCAACGCTCGATCGGTCGGTTCTTTTTATTATAGGACGCAAATCCGATCGCAACCGGCAACGCCAAAAGAATCTCCAATAAAGGATGAATCCGGTTTTTCGGGCAGGATAGAAATGGGATTGTCCTGATCGCTGGCTCCTAAATCAACTTGTTTTCCTCGTTTCTCTGTTCTGCTATAACTAAACAGAAAAGCCGAATAGCTGACAGGCATTTTCGGTTGTCTGCTGGGACAAAGTTAAGAGAGAAACTCCTCTCAATTTAGCAACTTGCTCGGCTACGTAGTAGACGTAGGCTGGTTCGTTGCGTTTTCCCCGCTGGGGTACGGGGGCTAGAAAAGGGCAATCTGTCTCGACTAGGATGCGATCGCTATTTACCATACAAGCTGATTCTTGTATTTGCAATGCTTTTTTAAAGGTGACTGTTCCGCTAAAACTGATGTAGAAACCTAGGTCTAAAAACCACTGTGTTTCTTCGGGTGTGCCTCCCCAGCAGTGCATGACCCCGCGCACGGGTCCGCGTGTTTGCCAAAAGTTCCTCAGCATTTCGGCCATTGGGGCGGCGGCGTCGCGACAGTGGATAATGACTGGTTTGTCAAGTTCCTGGGCGATTTCAAGCTGTGCCTGAAACACTTTAAACTGGTGTTCTCGATCGTCAGCTTTATAAAAGTCCAGTCCGGTTTCGCCGATCGCCACTACCCTAGAGTCCGAACTTGCTAATTCCCTAATCTGGCTCGCAGTCTCGTCTTTCCACTTGTCGGCATCTAGGGGGTGGAGTCCAACCGCAAACGAGACTTCTGGAAACTGGTTGGCGATTGCTTGAATGCCGGCAAACTCTTCTGGCTCTACACAAGAATGAACCAGCCGAACTACACCAGCTTCGCGCCAGCGTTCTCGAATGGCTTCTAACTCAGATTTGTAGGTCTCAAAGTTGATATGAACGTGAGTGTCGATGAGCTGCATGGGGGAAGCAGATGAGAGGTGATACGGGAGAGTCCTGGTGAGATAGGGCGAGGGGGGAGTGAGAGAGTCTGGGAGTGGGAGGGGCAGAGAGTGTGTGGGAAAAATCTTCCGTCTTCTTTCTTCCTTCTTCCTTCTTCACGCTTGACTGCTTCACGCTTGACTTCTTCCCTCAACATCCATCCCTTCAATCTTGTACACTGCTTCGTTGCCGAACTTTCTGCTTCCTTAAGATGCTACCGATACTTCGTGCGGCTTGAGGGTTCTTGCCAAGCGGGACTTTTTGCGAGCGCCGTTGTTGCGGTGGAGTACACCTTTTTTGACAGCTTTGTCAATTTTGCTGTATGCCTCAGACATTCGCTGCTGGACTTCTTGCATTAATTCCGGGCTCGGAGCTGCGGCGTACTTGTCTACGGCAGCGAAATACTTCTTCATCAAAGTTTTGACCGCTGACTTGTAAGATTTGTTGTACAAGCGGTTACGTTCGGCGATTTTGACTCGTTTGACGGCGGACTTAATATTTGCCATAGTTCTGTTGCTGGAAGTAGGTATTCATTGATACACCCTAGTCTCAAGACAGTCCCAAGACACGGGGATTTTGAAGGACAACCTTTTCGGGATCGATCCACAAAAAGCTTGATTTTTAATGGCGGAGTGAGACAGCCACTCTCCCTTCGCTCAGATTGAGCTGAGTCTGTGGCTACTTTTTGGCGACGCCCGCGCAATAATTTTTTATTGACTCATTTAACTGCCTGTTTTTTACCCCTGACAATACCCAAAGGTATGACACGGGTGTTACAGAGGCGTTTTGCGGTGTTCCCACCGTCACGAGTTAAAGTCACGGTTTCTTGCGCGCAATTTTCAAGTATACAATAATTTGGCGTTTTTTTATAAAAAAATTATCAGGTGTTGGAAAAACTAATATAGCACCTATTCTGCTTAAAATCCCATTCTCTGAAAAATCCAAGTTAAGCTATAACAAAGAATACGGGTTATTTGAGCTTCGGCAAGAAGCACTTACCGAAGGTAGAAGGTAAAAAGCTGAAGGTAGAAGGTAGAAGACAGCCGGATCAGAAGGTAGAAACTAGAAGGCAGAACCAAAATTCTCCCGCTCGAACACTCTCCCTCTCGGATATTATCGGGGTCGGACACTCTCCCCCTCTGCGTTCCAACCCTCTCCCTCCGCACCTGGTTCTCTGGCGGGCAATTCCTAGAGAGAAGGTTGTGACTTGTCCTCAGTGTTGCAAAATCCTCGACAGAGATTTAAACGCTGCACTGAAGCCTTGGAAAATGCCGCGACTCTCGCGGTTTAAGCTTGTGGACTGGTGGTGGCTTACTTCTCTAGGAGAACCCCAGAAAAATCCCCAATTGTCAAGCAAATGTTAGTGAAGTTATAGACGGCATTCCTAATCTCCATGCTGCGAATCATTACTCAGTGGGTTGAGGCACAAGCTGAACTGCGACGGATCTGCGATCGCACCCATGACGAACTTGTCGTTCACAAAGAAGCCACCGTGCGGGAGGTGCTGCAAGCTGTAAGGCGCAGAGGCGATCAGGCTGTGCTGCACTACACTGCTGAATTTGACCGCATGACCCTAAATGTGGAAGATTTACGGGTGACAGGCGCCGAATTGGATGCTGCTTACCAGCAGGTGTCGAAAGAATTATTAAATGCCATCCGGTTGGCTTGCAAACAGGTAGAGGCGTTTCACCGACAGCGCGTACCCAAGTCTTGGGTGCAGTTTGGTGATGACGAGATTGTTTTGGGCAAACGCTACACCCCGGTCGATCGAGCGGGAATCTACATTCCTGGCGGTCAGGCGTCCTATCCAAGCTCGGTGATCATGAATGCGGTGCCAGCGAAGGTCGCAAAGGTGCCGAGACTGGTGATGTGTACTCCCCCCGGACAGGAGAAGAAAATGAATCCTGCGGTGCTGGTAGCGGCTCAGGAAGCGGGAGTTGATGAGATTTATCGGGTAGGCGGGGCGCAGGCGATCGCAGCTTTAGCCTACGGTACGGAAACTATTCCGAAGGTGGATTTAATTACTGGGCCGGGGAATATTTACGTCACCCTGGCTAAAAAACTGGTTTACGGGACTGTGGGGATCGATTCTCTGGCTGGCCCGTCCGAGGTACTGATCATAGCAGACGGCTCAGCGAATCCTGTACACGTGGCTGCGGATATGTTGGCTCAAGCTGAGCACGATTCGATGGCGTCGGCAATTTTGCTGACGGCGGATTCGGTGCTGGCTAGGAAGGTGGTGGCTGAGGTAGACAGACAGTTGGCAAATCACCCACGCCGAACTTTAACAGAAAAGGCGATCGCCAACTATGGTTTAGTCGTAGTAGTTGACTCGCTCAAGGCGGCGGCGGAACTCTCTAACGAGTTTGCCCCGGAACACTTGGAATTGCAAGTTGCAGATCCTTGGGCTTTGCTGGAGCAAATTCGCCACGCTGGGGCGATTTTCTTGGGCTGTTCGACGCCGGAAGCTGTGGGCGATTATTTGGCGGGCCCGAATCACACTTTGCCGACTTCTGGAGCTCCTCGCTATGCGTCGCCCCTGGGTGTCGAGACTTTTATGAAGCACTCGAGTTTGATTCAATATTCGCCTGCAGCACTTAAAAAGGTGGGTAGGGCGATTAATGTGTTAGCCGAAGCTGAGGGGCTTCCTTCTCACGCTGATTCAGTGCGCCTGCGGACTGAAAATGAGGGAAAGGGTGAGTTTTAGATGGTAGATTTGAGATTTGAGATTGGCGATCGAGATTTAAGTTGATGAGCGGCAAAATACATAATTAGTCAAAAGCCAGTGAAACGAAACAATTCGCTGGCGATTATTCCTAGCTTTACTTTCTGTGACAAGCGGCAAAGTTTATTTCCAGCTATCTACTGACGCACTCTGGGGTTAAGAAACCGGGTTTCTTCAAGTATCTTGCTGAAATGACGCAATTATGTTAAGAAACCGGGTTTCTGGGTAGGTAATAATGATGTTGATGGGGAGCGCGAAATTGTGGACATTAGGCGAGAATCATCGAAAAAATTAAAGTCTAAATATCTGAAATTTAAAGGTGCATGGTATTGAATACTGTTTTGGTAGCGATCGACAATTCAGAGTTAGCAACTCAGGTATTGCAAGTTGTAGGACAATTTCAGCTAGAACCGACGGCAAAGGTGATTTTAGTTCATGTTGTGAGTTCTGGTACGTCGGATTTTGACGCGGTTGTCGATCGACCTCACGCTCAAGGAAATGAGATTGCTTACCGAGAGGTGGAGAAGTTGCTGCAATCTTATCAGGAAAAGTTGTCTTGCGAGAGCGAATTGGAGATTGTTTCGGGACAACCGGCAGAAGAAATTGTCCGCTTGGCTAATATTTATAAGGCGGATTTAATTGCGATCGGCTGTCGGGGTTTGACTGGTTTAAAGCGGATTTTGGAGGGATCGGTGAGTGCTGAGGTTGTGGCTGAGGCTCCTTGTTCGGTGTTGGTGGTGCGGGCGAAGTAAGTAGGCTGGTAAATGCGATCGACTATTGCATTTACATAAACCAAGATAGCTATTAATATCATTTGTTAGTTGAATGTAAAAATTAACGACGTATCAAATATATGCTTTTTGTCAATTAACCGACCAACGAACAAATAAAAAACTTCCAGTAAGCGATCACTTTTAACCGTAGATTAACGGGGCTACAAAAAGGGCGATTCACGCTCTGGGTAGCTCCGCTTCAGGCTCATTTGATGAATTGATATTATGATAGACTCGAACCAATGGCTAAGCATTATCATCTATGCCTCCAACTGCGAAGTATCTAAAAATTCCTCTGCGCGGTGTTCTTGTTGTTCCATTTGTTCTACAAATCTTTACAGCAGTGAGCTTAACAGGTTGGCTTTCCTTACGCAATGGACAAAAAGCGGTTAACGATGTGGCGGCTCAACTTCGTCAGGAGTTAATAGCACGCATTGAAGGAGAACTCAAGCAATATATCAACAAACCTCATGATATCAATCGTGTGAATTCAGTCGCTTTTGCACAGGGCCACATGGACATGGTGAATGGCCGCAACGCTAAGCAATTTTTAACCCAAGTGCAAATCTCCCCTTTTGTTTTTTCATCCTATTGTGGCGATGCTCAAGGATATTATCTAGGTGCGACTCGTCGAGAGTCAAAAATCGCGATGACTGCGAGTAATCAAGAAACAAACTATCATTTTTATTTTTATGAAATGGATAATTGGGGCGATCGGCAAAAATTCCTAGAACAGGTAAACTCTTCTTACGATCCTCGCCAACGCCCCTGGTATCTTTCTGCTGTGAAAGCAGGGAAGCCTACTTGGAGCAATATTTTTGTGAATATTGTCAACAATGGTAAGCCTGCAATTACTGCCAGCGAACCTGTCTATGACTCAGAAGGTAAACTTGTGGGTGTCTGTGCCACTCTTGTTGTCCTCTCAGAAAATTTAAGAGAATTTCTGGGAAGTTTGTCTATTGGTAAAACAGGTAAGGCTTTTGTGATGGAGCGATCGGGTTCAATGATTTCTAGTTCAACAAAAGAGCCACTAATCAAAGGACAAGGTAAAGCTCAGAAGATGATTGACGCCGTGGAAAGTAGCGAACCATTTGTGCGGGAGACAGCTAAATATTTGCAGAAATATTTTGGTAACTTTGACCAAATTCATAAATCAGAACAGTTAGAATTTACCCTCAACAGTGAACGCCAGTTTGTTCAGTTGCTACCGCTGAATGATGGTAGAGGTCTGGATTGGCTAATTGTAGTCGTCGTGCCTGAATCTGATTTTATGGAGCAAATAAATTATAATAGAAATACGACGATTATCCTCTGTATGTTATCACTGGTAATCGCAACAGGATTAGCAATTATCACTTCACAATGGATAGCTAAACCTATTCGGCGATTGAGTCAAGCCAGTCAGGCGATCGCCAGTGGAAATTTCGAGCAAAATGTTCCCGACACTCTCGTAGAGGAATTGGTAAGTTTATCAGTATCTTTTAATCAAATGAGTCACGAATTAAAGAACTCTTACCAAACCCTTGAACAAAAAGTAGAAGAACGCACTCAAGAACTACGGGAGACTCAAGCCCAACTCATCCAAAGTGAGAAAATGTCATCTCTGGGGCAACTGGTAGCCGGGATTGCCCATGAAGTGAATAATCCCGCGAATTTTATTCACGGTAATTTATCTTATCTTAGCCAATATACCCAAGATTTACTAGAGCTAGTACAGCTTTATCAAAAGTATTATCCCCAGCCGGTATCGGAGATTCAAGCCAAGTCGGAAGATATTGAGATCGAATTTTTGAGCGAAGACTTATCAAAACTGCTCAAGTCTATGAAAGTAGGTTCTGAACGTATCCGCGATATTGTTAAATCTCTACGGAATTTTTCTCGATTGGACGAAGCAGAGTTCAAAGCTGTCGATATCCATGAAGGCATTGAAAGCACCCTGATGATTCTGCAAAATCGTCTCAAGCCCAGACACACACATCCAGAGATTGAAGTGATCAAAGAGTACGGTAATCTGCCGCCGATCGAATGTTATGCAGGACAACTTAACCAGGTATTTATGAATATTCTGACAAATGCTCTGGATGCTTTAGATGAGCGAGATCGGGTGGAGAAAAAGATAATTCGGATTAGTACGAGTCTGTATAACTCAGAATTGGTCAGAATTTGTATTGCTGATAATGGGTGTGGCATCACAGAGGAAGTCAAAAAAAGGCTATTTGACCCATTTTTTACAACCAAACCCATAGGAAAAGGTACGGGAATGGGGATGTCTATTAGTTATCAAATTGTGATCAAAAAGCATAAAGGGAAACTGTGGTGTACATCAGAACCCGGAGAAGGAACAGAGTTTTGGATCGAAATTCCCCTAAATCAAAGTGTTATTTAGTTGAGGATATTCGCGAACTGTGGCATTATTTTGCCGGACCCCATGAATCGGGTCACTTCAAAGCTGTGGAACCTTCAATTTTGATTTTTGAGGGCCCGTTTCCCGATATCACCGAACCGCGCGAGATGAGGGGGGAAACCGCACAACCGCTGCAATCGGTAGAGTAAATATTAACCCTATTGCTGCAATCCCTTACTGTGCAAATCCTGCTCGATATGCTGCATTTCCTTCATATCCTCACCCGCAACTATCCCGTAAATTTCCGTGTAGATTTTCCCGTATTTAACCTTCTCTAAAGCTGACAAGATTATCAAGTCCTTGCGATCGAGTTCTGGTTTCAGGGTGACAAGAATCGATTCCAAAGTCCCATCCATTCGCCAGTCACTCGAATATTTAGCCACCTCCTTTCCCCGCCCCAGTAAGGTATGGCGCTGTAAGCAAAGCGGAGTCGAGCCATTAACTCGGAAATTGGCATCAATGGCATACAACTGTCCCTGTGAGTCTTCCAGCACGTCGAAGCCTATAACGCCGAAATAACCCTGTTGGTGAGCATATTTACCAATAGCGGCAATCATCTCAAAAAACCTACTCATGTCGGTTTCGCGGTAGTGAATTAGTCCGCCTAAATAACTGCCCTCTGGAGTGACAAGTTGGCTGGTAGTGCCGATAAGCGTGATATTTCCCGTTTTGCTTACATAAAACTGCACGCAATAGTTCTGCACTTCATTCTTGACGAATTCCGAGACAATAATCGTATCCAGCAACTTAATATCGAGATATTTCCTCACTTCCTGCAAGCAGTAGTTCAGATCGCTGGCGCTTTTGATAATATAAGTGCCTTCTCCAGAAAGTCCGTGGGATGTTTTAATCAAGTAGGGGAATTGCTCTGGCAACTGAATGCTTTCGAGATTGACTTCGTGCAGATTGTAGGTTTGGTATTTCGGACATTGCACGCCTAATTCTGCTAGCGTTGCTTTGCTGAGCAAGTGGTAGTGGATGTCGGGATGGACGGCGTGTTTTTCTGGTTTGAGATTGTCGAAGGGAAATAGACTGAGGAGTTTGTCAAAGCGATCGCTCCTGCTGAGATCTTCGAGATAAGTTGAGCAGTCTATCATCTCCATACTGCTGTTGCTGAAGCCCAAATGCTCCCGCCAATAGTCAATCAGCGAGTTCGGTGGCTGATTAATCACAATGCCTGGGATGGCATCGCCTAACACAGCCAGATTTTTCCAAGGTTCCTTCTGGCCAATCTTGTCGAAAGAAGTTTTGGTGGCTTCACTGCTGCCGTCTTGAATAAAGTATTTTTTTCTGTTGGGATAAGCAGCCCAACTAGCAGTTGCAGGGTAATTTAAAATTAACGCATAACGTGCATCTGTGATATCGGGAGCAAACAAATCGGAAAGAGAATTGCCTTGAAAGTAAGGAAAGTCGTAGGTTGAGTTCATAGAAACATCCAAGTCGAGTTTGAATTCAACTGTTTTCCCGGCCACTAAATAGCTCGACATAATTAAACGTAGGGTGGGCAATGCCCGCCCTACAAATTGAAAAAAAGTTTATTGATGTCCAGCTACTTAATACCTAGGAAATAAGATATTAGTTGCGGAATTTTAACTCTCTCCAACTAGAGAGAATGCAACCTCAATAATTTCAACGATGGACGAGTTGTTTTTTCTTAGTGAACACAGCCACCTTGTCCATTTCTGAGGTTCTATAAGCACAAGCCATGTCCGTTGAATTATGCGCCCAGCCAACCCGCCCTTGAGGGTCTATGATGACGCACCCAGCTTCTCCTGCCACCTTAGATGCCAGAGTCTCAATTGCCATCTTCGCTGCTTCGTCTGGGTGCTTGCCGGAGGCTAGAATGTCGATCGCCCTCTTAGCTAGAACTACTGGCATAATGGACTCGCCATCGCCTGTGGTCGAGCAAGCGCCCTGTTCATTTTCAGCAAACAAGCCTGAGCCAATAATGGCGCTGTCGCCGACGCGACCGGCGGGCTTATTCATAGTCCCGCCTGTTGAGGTACCGGCAACTAAAGTGCCACTACTATCCAAAGCTACACAACCAACGGTATTGGGGCGGTCAATAACTTCTTTTTCCTCCTTCCACTCTTCCTCTTGCTCATCTGCGATTAAGTCTTCTTTTGTACACATCTCGGCTCCACTTTCTGCTGCAAAATGTTCTGCATGATCCGCTACTAAGAACATGGGTTTTTTATCCATAATCTTTCGCGCCACGGAGATGGGATGGCACACGCCTTGAACATTTGCGATCGCTCCCCAAGCTAAGGAACTGCCTTCCATCATCGCTGCGTCTAGCTCTACCTCTCCCTGGTTGTTGAGAACCGATCCAAAGCCTGCGTTAAATGTCTGGTCAGCTTCGAGAACCCGGATAGCTGCCTCAACTGCTTCTGCTGCGGAACCCCCGCTTGCGAGCACTGCCCAACCCGCTTCTGCTGCTGCGGTACAGCCTGCATTGTTGGCTGCAACCTTGTCTTCTGTGATGGTTTTTGCTCCACCATGAACAATAATACTCATTACCATAAATTTCCTTTTTTTTATCTTAAGCTCTACTTAAAAATTCCTTATATCAATCAATTTTTAAGTAGTTTTTTCTCCCTCATAGTGTTATAGATTAGCAGTGTTTAATTTTGGGTTCTTCTATCTTCAGAGATAATTATTTTTGTCGAGCTTTGTGTTCCTTAAGACCTAGCTATTTACGAATCATTAATAGAGATGTGACCAAAGTTATGTCAATAGTGTGAGGTAATTTGGCATCGAGTTAGTTAGGGAAATTGAAAGATGTAGGGAGTAAAGAGGGGGTAAAATTTAAGGCGATGCACTACACCTTAACAGACAAAATCAGTAAACATGAAGAATGAGACTTTGAGAGAAAATAAGTGCGATCGGGCTTCACATCAGTCTGAGCCTGCTTACCCGCCAAAAACCCTCGCAGCGACAACAAACTAGCCGTTTGACCCAAATTCAGCCGTAGCAGCGGTACTCCCGTGCGATCGCTAATTCGGCGGTACTGTTATTGCTGGGCAAAAATCGCTACTTTTACTGTCAACAAAAGTTGCAATTTTTTTTTGAAACCGCAAGTAAAAGCCGAGCAACGCTAGGCAAATTACCATTAATTCAGTTAGCTTACTTTCCTGAAAGTCAGGTTGATTCTTGGCTCAGTAACTTTGGCTGCTTTTGGGATTTGGTGTTGCCAAAAATGCTGGGTTACTCCTTTCATCAGCAGGAAGCTTCCAGGAGTTAATTGAATTTCTAATTTCATTTCTTTTTGGTATTTGTGCCTGAGCATAAAACGACGAGTAGCCCCAAAACTTACAGAACCGATCGCTGGGTTTTCACCAAGTTCTGATTCATCATCACTGTGCCAAGCTACACTATCTTTGCCGTCGCGATATAGATTAATCAATACGCTGTTAAACAATGTACCTGCTATTGCTTCTATTTTAGATTTGATTGTTATGAGTGTAGGTGTCCATAGATTAGGCTCCATTTTTATTTTGGAGTAAGTGTAAGATTTACCTGCATCTCCGTACCATGCGCTAAGTCGCGGTATAGCGACTTGCTTGCCAAAAAGCAGAGCCACCTCTTGCTTCCAATTAATAGTGCCGTACAATTCCGCAAATATCTGGTTGCTCTCATTGTTATTGAAGAAGTCGCGGTACATGATTACTTCGGCATCAGGCAGAGATAATTGCTGACCATGCTTCGGGCTTTCTGCTTTTGGCTCTTCCCACAATGAAAGTTGAGTATACATAAATCTGCTCGCTAATTACGTTTTACTGAAATTTATAAATATACAGTTGTTGACACAATCACTGCCCAGCTTTACCATTAATCATGTAAAGCTAATTTTAGCATTTTAACAAGACTAAGACAATTACTTTTTGTAACACACATAAATTTTTATGGGTTCACCAACCAAATCATGAATCGTGATTTAAGATGTGACTGGTGTCAATTAGCTATGTATTATGAATTGCTTTCAAATAATTAAATTTGTTCTTGATGAAGCTTATGTCCTAATTCCAGGAGATGAAGCTGAAAAGGATCAGGTAATTAATGCCGCACTAGACACTAGAAGACCTGCGAAGAGAATATTCTCACCTATCACAGGAATGTAACATAGATTATAGCGCTCCGAGGTTGATGGGGTTGTCACCCCGTCAAATGAAAATGATCTCCCCTTCCAACAATGTAGCGATCGAGCTTTGGACTTTTATGATTAATCTAAATTGTGTGGCCTGTCTTTGATTTTTGTGCGATTTCTTAAAGTAGACTGACAGCGTTGCCAGTAAATTTTAGCGACGGCATCGCCCTGATTCTGACGCGAACACTCGGCAAACAGCCGCCCCGCTTTAGCTAACTTCCCTTCCGAGTAAATTTCCAAAGCTTCGGCAAACAATTGCAGCGTAGCTAACTTGCCCTCTTTAATTTCTGGCGGATCAGCATCAAAGACCTCATAAACTGTTACTAATTCAGATTTTCCCTTAACTTTTACCGTATCGAGGGTGCGGATTGCGTACTGAGATGGATTTTCTAAGCGCGAGTAAGTTTCCTGGGTGATTAACAGCGACACCCCATAATTTTTCGTCAAACTTTCCACGCGAGAAGCTAAATTCACCGCATCGGAAATTACTGTACCCTCCATACGATTTTGTCCTCCCACCGTTCCCAGCATCAAAGTTCCAGTATTAATTCCAATCCCAATCTGAATCGGGTCATAGCCAGAATTAGCGCGGTGTTGATTATATCCAACGAGGGCCTGCAGCATGGCAATTCCCGCTTTCACCGCATTATCTGCCTCGCCACTAAACAGCGCCATAATCGCATCGCCAATATATTTATCAATAAACCCGTTATTTTCATTAATAACTGGTTCCATGCGAGAAAGATAGGAATTGATAAATTTAAAATTATCCTCCGGTGTCATACTTTCCGAAAGCGTGGTGAAATCGCGAATGTCGGAAAACAATACCGACATTTCCAACTGCACTTGGTCGCCCAATTCCACATCAATAATACTTGATTTATTTAGAAAATGGAGGAATTGACTGGGGACGAAGCGCTCATAAGCTTTGTTAAGTTGGAACAATTCATTGGTAAACCTTATTCGCTCTGTTTCGGCTTTTTTACGCTCCGTGATATCTTGAAAGGCTACAATTGCATAAGAAATATTGTCTTTTTCATCATAGATGGGAGTACCCCAAGCCTCGATCGGAATAATCTTGTTGCCTTGGTGGATTTCCATATCATCTACAGTGGCACTTTCGCCACTCAACGCCCGCGTAGTGGGCAATTGTGCAGAGGGATATTCCTGCTGTGTTCCAGCTTGATAGAGTTGATAAACCTCGGTAATTTGCTCGCTGGAGGCTTCAGGAATAACTCCTTTACCCAATAATTGAATAGCAGCGCGATTAATATAGTAAGGTTTGCCAGAAGCATCCAGAACTGTCACGCCTACTGGAATTGCTTCTAAAAATTGAGTCAGTCTGTTCTCACTTTCGCGTACTTCTGTATAGAGTTGAGAATTTTGAATCGAGATAGCTGCTTGTCCCGATAACACTTTTAAGAGTTCCACTCTTTCTGGCGTAAAAGCTCCGGCTGTCAGATTGTTTTCTAGATAAACAATACTGACGGTTTGAGATTGGTTAATCAGCGGCACGCATAAAATTGATTTGGGCTGATGCTTTTGGATGTAGGGGTCGTTGGTAAATTGTCCCTCTCGGACAGCATCATCGAGTACCACGCTTTCTTGAGTGCGAGCCACATAATTGATAATTGCGGAGGAAAGTTCCTGACAATTTTCAACTGAGATTGACTGCAACACGGTGACTTGTTGGGAATTTATTGTGCCTTCAGCTTGAATTAATAGCTCTCCCTGGTTTGATAAAATTAAATAGCCTCTTTGCGCTCCTGCACTTTCTATCAAAATTTTCATCAATTTAGACAGTAATTTATCCAGCATAATTTCGCCAGAAATGGCCTGAGAAGCTTTCATTACTGTGGTGATATCTAAGTTAGAACCAGAACCCTTGGTCGTCACTGAAGCCGTAGTTGTAGTTGTTTTTATTCCCGGTTGGATTGGCGCCAATAACTGCGGATATCGCGTTTCTAAATCCGTTACCTTAGCAGTGGCTCCCCATTGGACATAACAATAATATGCCTCAATCATGTAGGTTTGAGCAAGTTTTTCTTTGCTCCATTCCCAGTAGAATTTGGCTGCGAGTTCGTTAGCTAGTGCTTCTTCGTTGAGGAATTTATTTTCTTTGGCTCCAGAAATGGCGCGATCGTACATTTCAATCGCCTCAGATTTATTGCCCAACACCCGTTGCCGTTCTGCCTCAACTAAATACCATTTATGCAGATAATTCATCGGAGCGTTTTGCGCCCACTGTTTCAGCGTAGTTTGATGAATTTCTACCTCAGCAAGAATTTGAGCTGGCTCAAATTCTGGGCGGGTGGGAAAAAGTGCCAGGTGCGTCAGGGCTGCATAGAAATGGAAAATGGCAACAAAAGCTAATCCCGATACTGCTATTAAATACTGTTTGCCTTGGGCAAGGTAGTCAAGAGCAGCGGTGTAATTACCGCATGAGTAAGCAAGCAACAGTTTGTAAATGTAGGCATTAGCGAGCGCCGTGAGGTTATTGTCCTGATGGTGCTTAGGAATCATCACCGTTTCATCGTAGGCAGTTCCTATTAAACAACCCGACAGAATAGGGGTTTCCCTCAAATTCCACACCATCTGCTGGATTATACCCAAAAAATCCTGAGCCGGATATTGCTTCACCTGAGCCAAGACAGCCCTGTAACCGACGATTTCAGGTTCCCAAATATCCAGTTCGCTCCCACTGAAAAATTTGTTATTAAAGTAATGACCTATGTTGTAGCCAGCGTCTACAAAGTCGCCTGTTTCCATGCCAGCCGTATAAGCATCTTTCAGCGTCGGTATCGTTGCCAAGAGAGCTTCTTGGCGATGCTGAATCCAGCCACCAAACAAAAACAGAATTATAGACTTGAATTCGGGCACATTGAACCGATCGAGCAATGAGAGTGCCAATTGCCCAAAGCCATAGCCGGTTTCCACCTCTTGTAAAAAAGCACATAACACCATCCCGTGCATCGCATACCCCACCGTCGATACAGGTGCATTCCCAAAGGAGAGCGATAAACTAACCATCGTGGAGCTAAGCAGGGGTACCAAACCGGGCATTCCCTGGAAAATGGGTGTAAGCAAGATTCCTAATAATTGCATTGCTGCCTGAGTCTGAAGATGGGTCATCACAGGCAGGTCAACCAGTTCCTCAATTTGTCTGCCGCTTAGTTGACGCTTCAGGGTTTGTAGCGCTTTACTAATCAAAGCTTCGTCAGGTTCAGTTGGGAATTCAACCCCCAGTTGCAAGAGTGCATTTCTGCCGACTGCGATCGCTTCTAACATCTTGTTTTGGGATGTCCGGGCGACGATTTGAATTTCGTAAATTTTAACTTTATCTAAAATCGTCTTAGCTTCTTGCAACACCTGTGCTGCCATCTGTTCCATACCTTCAAGGTCAGCATTCAAATAGGCGGCTTCGGCAGCCGCAATATAGAGATTCAGGGTCAACTCATACTGACTTTGCCAGCAGTTGGCCCTCAGTAGCTCAATCCCTGTTTGCAGATAGAGCATTGCGGCTGCGTAGGCGGTAGAACTTCTTGCCTTACCTCCCGCTTCTAAGTTGAGTTTGGCTAAAGCTTCTCGTTCGCTTAATTGATTGATTAACTCAATTCCTTGATTCAAATGCCCCACAATATCAAAGAGTTTTTCTTCTATTTCTATATCCGAATAATTTTGGACAAGTAACTGTCCGATTTTCAGATGAGTAGCTTGTTTTTGGTTGTCAGAAATCAAGGAATAAGCCGCTTGCTGGACGCGATCGTGCAGAAACTTATAAGTGGGATTAGCGATAGACTCAGTAGGGGATAGATCCTGTGTTTTAATGAAGCATTTATAGCCTTCTGTAATGGGTAAAATGAGTCCTTCTTGCAAGGCTTTCCATAGTGCTGATGCCGTTTGTTCCGGTAATTCTTCGTTGACTATTGCCAATGTATCTAAATCAAACTGCGCCCCAATGCAGGCGGCAAGTTTTAGAACCTCCTGAGTAATGGCAGGCAACTTCTGCAATTGCACCGCCATAAACTCCACCACATCCGAGGCGTGGGTAAGTCTAACTTGAGCAATATCGCACTGCCACCCCCCTTGACGGCCCCCCTTACTAAGGGGGGATTGAGGAGGGTTAAAAATAATTTGACCATCTTCATGCAACGCCTTGAGGAATTGAGTCGAGAAAAAGGGATTTCCTTTGGTTTTTTGATAAACCAATTCTGTCAAGGGCCCGGCAAAGGATAAATTACAAATCAGCGTATCTGCTACCAACTGATTAATATCTGCTAAACTCAACGGTTGCAGCGTCATAGTGTTCACCACTGCGCCAGACTTAACAATCTCATCCACCGTCAGCATAAATGGATGAGTAGCGGACACCTCATTATCTCGATAAGCACCCAATACTAACAGATGCCCTCTATCCTCCATCAACAGTTGTAGAAATTTCAAAGATGCCGAATCCGCCCACTGCAAATCGTCCAAAAATATCACTAATGGATGTTCGGCATTAGTAAATACTTGCACAAACTTTTGCATCAGCAGATTGAAGCGATTTTGGGCAGCACTCCCCGACAATTCTAGTGCAGGATTTTGAGCGCCAATGATGTGTTCTAATTCAGGAATTACGTCAATCAAAACTTGCCCACTCTCGCCTAATGCGGTGAGAATCAGGGTTTTCCATCTGTGTAACTGAGCGTCACTTTCTGATAATAATTGTCCCATCAATTCCCGAAATGCTTGCACAAATGCTGAGAAAGGAATATTGCGCTGGAATTGGTCGTATTTGCCTTTGATAAAATAGCCACGCTGTCTGGCGATCGGCTTGTGGACTTCATTTACTACTGCGGTTTTACCAATCCCTGAAAACCCAGCTACCAGCATCATTTCGGCGCTACCTGTACTGACTCGTTCAAACGACGCTAATAGTTTATAAACTTCACTTTCTCTGCCGTAGAGTTTTTCGGGAATCAGGAAACGGTCTGTAATATCTCGCCTTCCCAAGTCAAATTCTTCTATGCTGTCCGTTTGTTGTAATTGAAGCAGACACATTTCTAAATCATGCTTTATCCCCAAGGCAGTTTGATAGCGGTTTTCGGCATTTTTCGCCATCAATTTACTGACAATTTGCGAGACAATTAGGGGAATTTCTGGCTCGATTTCGTGCGGAGGAACTGGTTGTCTGGCAATATGGCAGTGAACTATCTCTAAAGCATCTTTTGTCTCAAAAGGCAATTTTCCTATCAGCAATTCGTAGAAGGTGACGCCGAGGGAGTAAAAGTCAGTACGGTAATCGAGAGTGCGATTCATCCTGCCAGTTTGTTCTGGCGAGATATAAGCAAGGGTTCCTTCCAGAACGCCGGGGTTTTTCAGGGTTGGCGTTTCTCGCGTTAACTGAGTAGAAATACCAAAGTCGATAATTTTTAATTGTTTCGTTTCGGGGTTGTAAACAATATTCGAGGGGTTAATATCTTTGTGGATGATGTTGGTGCTGTGAATTTGCCCTAAAATTTCAGTTGTGGCGATCGCAATTTGTAAAAATTCCTCCAGAGTAAACTTTCGCTGCTGCATCCAAATTGTCAAGGATTCCCCGCCAAAGTCCTCGACAAACATCACGAGGCTGTTTTGGTATTTTTGCAAGTCATAGACTTGCACAACTCCCGCCTCTTTCAACTCTTGGGTGATGCGGTATTCGGTGCGGTAGCGCACCAATTCTTGAGGTGTGGGGTAGTTTTCTTTGAGAAGTTTGAGGATAATCGGCCCTTTATCTGCTTCCCGAATGGCTCGGTAAACCAGAGAGTTGACACTTTCGTAAAGCAGCGTCTGGACAGCAACGCCTGGAATAGAGAGCATATTGATTTTTATGGTAAAAATTAACGCTAAGTCAAAAGGCACCAGCTTTGTGTATAGAATAGCACGTTAGAAAGGTAATTTTTTTTGTAACAAATGTTTAGTTTTTAATGTAGCGATCGAGCTTTGGACTTTTATGATTAATCTAAATTGTGTGGCCGGTCTTTGATTTTTGTGCGATTTCTTAAAGTAGACTGACAGCGTTCCCAATAAATTTTAGCGACGGCATCGCCCATATTCTGCTGCCAACACTCGGAAAACAGCCGCGCCGCTTCAGCCAACTTCCCTTCCGAGTAAATTGCCAAGGCTTCTGCAAACAATTCCAGCGTAGCTAACTTGCCCTCTTTGATTTTTGGCGGGTCAGCATCAAACACCTCATCAAGGTCACATAACTGCCATTCCATCAATCATAGCTGACTGAATAATTGTATAAGCCTCTACCCAAGCTTTTTCAGTTTCAGGTGTCCACTCTAAACCCATCTGCGCTTTCAGGGATTGAATGAGTGCATTGGCCACAACAGGAAAATGTTCTACTGAAACGCCATATTTGGCATGAGTTGCACCTAATCCTTTAGCAAAAACATTAATTAACTTAGGTTTCCGTAAATTTTCAATAATTATTTCTAAGCTTTGCCAAAGCTTTTCTTTTTGCTGTGCCATTTTTGTATTCATGAAAAGATTCTTAATCTGAGAAGAACTATCAAAAAGTATTTCATAAAAATTACTTACGAATTCATCAGATTTAGGCTTGATTAATGCTAAAGTTCTCTCTAATAGCTCGATGTTTAAACGGATAGTTTTTTGTTCGCACCAGTCCAAATAAATTTGGGCAACTTGATCCGAAGGGCAGAGTTCTAAACATTGAGAAAATAATGCTGTGGCTTCGATAAATTTCTGTTGCCGATATAAGATCAAAGCTTGATTAAATAAATCTTTTGTTGCTAATTTACCTTGCTTTGTTTCAGGAATATCTGCCTCAAAAACTTCATAAATTGTAGATAAGTCTACTTTTCCCTTAACACTAATTTCAGCGATCATGCGAATAGCATAGTTGCTAGGATTATCTAATTTGTTAAACGTCTGTTGTGTAATGAGTAAAGCAACACCATAATTTTTTGTTAATCCTTCCACACGAGAAGCTAAATTCACCGCATCACTAATTACCGTCGTATCCATGCGGTTTTGCCCGCCCACCGTGCCTAACATTAAATTCCCAGTATTAATGCCAATGCCAATCTTAATCGGGGCATAACCAGAATTAACCCGCTCTTGATTGTATACTTGAAGTTGATGCAGCATGGCAATACTGGCGTTTATTGCATTATCAGCATTACCGCTAAATAGCGCCATAATCGCATCCCCAATATATTTATCAATAAAGCCATGATTTTCAATAATTGCTGATTCCATCCGAGATAAATAAGCATTAATAAACTGAAAGTTGTCCTCCGGAGTCATACTTTCCGAAAGCGTAGTAAAGTCGCGAATGTCGGAAAATAGCACCGACATTTCTAACTGCACTTGGTCGCCCAATTCGACATCGACAATGCTTGGTTTCTCTAAAAAATGGAGGAACTGATTGGGGACGAAGCGCTCGTAAGCTTTGTTGAGTTTAAAAAGTTCATTGGTGAACCGTATCTGCTCTGTTTCGGCTTTTTTGCGCTCTGTGATATCTTGAAATGCTGCTATGCCGTAGGCAATATTGCTCTGATTATCATAGATAGGCGTTCCCCAAACTTCGATGGGTACAACCTTGTCAGTATGGTAGATTTCCATATCATTAACTGTGGTAATTTCACCATTTAATGCCCGCACTCCAGGCATTTTTTCAGTAGGATACGGATTGGAAGTGTCCGCAGTATATAGTTGATAAACCTCTGCGAATTGCTCGGACGTGGCATCAGGCGCAACTCCTTTTCCCAGAAGCTGCTGCCCCTTCTGATTAACGTAGTAAGGTGTACCACTGGGTTTGAGTACAACTATCCCTACTGGCATCGCTTCTAGGAATTGAGTCAGCCTCATTTCATTTTCGCGGACTTCTGTATAGAGTTGAGAATTTTGAATCGAGATAGCTGCTTGTCCCGATAACACTTTTAAGAGTTCCACTCTTTCTGGCGTAAAAGCTCCGGCTGTCAGATTGTTTTCTAGGTAAACAATACTGACGATTTGAGCTTGGTTAATCAGCGGCACGCATAAAATTGATTTGGGCTGATTTTTTTGGATGTAAGGGTCGTTGGTAAATTGTCCCTCTCGGAAAGCCTCATCCAGTACCACGCTTTCTTGAGTGCGGGACACATAATTGACAATTGCGGAGGAAAGTTCCTGACAATCTTCAACTGGGATTGACTGCAACACGGTGACTTGTTGGGAATTTATTGTCCCTTCAGCTTCAATTAACAGCTTTTCCTGGCTGGACAAAATCAGATATCCTCTTTGCGCCCCTGCACTTTCCATCAAAATTTTTATCAAGCTGGACAGTAGGTTATCTAGTAAGATTTCGCCGGAAATCGCCTGAGAAGCTTTCATTACTGTGCTGATATCTAAGTTGTTAACCAAAGCCGTGGTCGTTCCGGTTGCGGTAGTTTTAGTGTTTTTTCTTCCCGCTTGAATAGGTTTTAATAACTGGGGATATCGCGTTTCTAAATCTTTGACCTTAGCAGTGGCTCCCCATTGGATATAACAATAATACGCCTCAATCATGTAGAGTTGGGCAAATTTTTCTTTATCCCATTCTAGGTAGAATTTGGCTGCTAGTTCATTAGCTAATGCTTCTTCGTTGAGGAATTTATTTTCTTTGGCTCCAGAAATGGCGCGATCGTACATTTCAATCGCCTCAGCTTTATTGCCCAAAACGCGATGTTTTTCTGCCTCAACCAAATACCATTTATGCAGATGATTCATGGGAGCATTTTGCGCCCACTGTTTCAGCGTAGTTTGATGAATTTCCACCTCAGCAATAATTTGAGCTTGCTCAATTGCTGGGCGGGTGGGAAAAAGTGCCAGGTGCGTCAGGGCTGCATAGAAATGGAAAATGGGAAGATGTAACAGTCCCGATGCTCCTATTAAATACTCCTTGGCTTGGGCGATGTAATCTAGGGCAGCGGTGTAATTCCCGAACAAGTAAGCAAGCAGTAGTTTGCAGATATAGGCAGTGGCGAGCCCAGAGAGTTCATTATTCTGCAGGTACTTGGGAATCATCACCGTTTCATCGTAGGCAGAGCCTATTAATAAATCCGGCCGGATACGGGTTTCCCTCAAGTTCTGCACTTTCTGCTGAGTCATATCCAAATAAACCCGACCTGAATATTGCTTCACCTGATCCAAGGCAGCACTGTAACCTGCTAGTTCGGGTTCCCAAGAGTCTAGTTCTACCCCACCAAAAAAGTGGGTATTAAAGTAAATACTGATGTTGTAGCCAGCGTATAGAAAATCGCCAGTTTCCATGCCCGCAGTATAGCCATCTTTCAGCGTTGGTATCGCTGCCAAGAGAGCTTCTTGGCGATGCTGTATAAAACCTCCAAAAAAAATCAGAATTATAGACTTGAATTCCCGTGCATTGAACCGATCCACCAATGAGAGTGCCAATTGCCCAAAGGCATAGCCTGTTTCTACCTCTCCCAAAAAACTACACAATACCACCCCATGAATTGCATACCCCACGCTTGATGCGGGTGCATTCCCAAATTGTAGCGATAAACTCACCATAGTGGAGCTAAGCAGGGGCAGTAAACCCGGCATTCCAATGAAAACCGATCCCGGTAACTTTCTTAACAGTTGCATGGCTGCTTGAGTCTGGGAATTTGTCATCAAAGGTAGGTCAACGAGTTCCTCAATCTGTCTGTCCTGAAGTTGGCCCGCAAGGGTTTGTAGCGCTTTACTAATCAAGGCTTCGTTAGGTTCAATCGGGAGTTCAACCCCTAATAGTTTTAGTGCCTTTCTACCCACGGCGATCGCTTCTAACACATTGCTCTGGCCTGTATGAGCGGCAATTTGAATTTCGTAAATTTTAATTTTGTCTAAAATCGTCTTAGCTTTTTGTAAAACCTGCGCTGCCATCTGTTCCATAGCCTCAATGTCAGCATTCAAATAGGCTGTTTCGGCAACAGCCACATACAGATTTAATGTCAATTCATACTGACTTTGCCAGCATTGAGATGTCAGTAGGTCAATTCCCGTTTGTAGATAGATATTTGCCGCAGCGTAGGCTGTAGAACTTCTGGCTTTACCTCCGGCTTCTAAGTTAAGTTTTGCTAAGGCTTCTCGTTCGCTTGATTGATTGATTAACTCAATTCCTTGATTCAAATGCCCCACAATATCAAAGAGTTTTTCTTCTCTTTCTATGTCCGAATATTTGTGTAGGAGTAACTGTCCTATTTTGAGATGAGTGGCTTGTTTTTCGTTTTCGGGAATCAATGAATAAGCTGCTTGCTGGACGCGATCGTGCAGGAACTTATAAGTTGGATTAGCAACAGACTGATTCGGGGATCGAGCACCTGCTTGAATGAAGTTATAGCCTTCTGCAATCACTAAAATGAGTCCTTCTTGCAAGGCCTTCCACAGCGCTGATGCCGTTTGTTCGGGTAATTCTTCGTTGACTATTGCCAATGTATCTAAATCAAATTGCGCCCCAATGCAAGCCGCCAGTTTTAGAACATCCTGAGTTTCTTTCGGCAACTTCTGCAATTGCACCGCCATAAACTCCACCACATCCGAGGCGTGGGTAAGTCTAACTTGAGCAATATCGCACTGCCACCCCCCTTGACTGCCCCCCTTACTAAGAAGGGATTGAGGGTGGTCAAAAATAATCAGCCCATCTTCATGCAACGCCTTGAGGAATTGAGTAGAGAAAAATGGATTACCTTTAGTTTTTTCATAAACCAATTCAGTCAATGGTTGAGCAAAAGATAAATCACAAATCAGCGTATCTGCTACCAACTGATTTAGATATGCTAAACTCAACGGTTGCAGGGTAATCGTATTCACTGCTGCCCCAGACTTCACAATCTCATCGATCGTCAACATAAACGGATGAACAGGTGACACCTCATTATCTCGATAAGCACCCAATACTAACAGATGCCCTCTATCCTCCATCAACAGTTGTAATAACTTCAAAGATGCCGAATCCGCCCACTGCAAATCGTCCAAAAACATCACTAAGGGATGCTCGGCAGTAGTAAATACTTGCACAAACTTTTGCATCAGCAAATTAAACCGATTTTGGGCGGCACTCCCCGACAGTTCTAGTGCAGGACTTTGAGCGCCAATGATGCGTTCTAACTCAGGAATCACCTCAATCAGCACTTGCCCGCTATCGCCCAATGCTGTCAAAATCTTGGTTTTCCATGTTTGTAACTGAGCATCACTTTCTGATAATAATTGCCCCATCAATTCCCGAAATGCTTGCACGAATGCACTGAAAGGAATATTGCGCTGGAATTGATCGTATTTGCCTTTGATAAAATAGCCCCGCTGTCTGGCGATCGGCTTGTGGACTTCGTTCACGACAGCGGTTTTACCAATTCCCGATAAGCCAGCTACCAACATCATTTCGGCGCTACCTGTACTGACTCGTTCAAAGGCTGCTAATAGACTAGAAACTTCTGTTTTTCTGCCGTAAAGCTTTTCGGGAATTAAAAAACGGTCGGTAATATCCCGCGTTCCCAAGGCAAAATGCTCAATGTTACCCGTTGCTTGTAATTGAACCAGACACATTTCTAGATCGTGCTTTATCCCTCCTGCTGTTTGATAGCGGTTTTCCGCATTTTTAGCCATCAATTTACTGAGAATTTGAGACACAATTACGGGAATTTCTGTCTCGATTTCGTGCGGAGGAACTGGTTGTCTGGCAATATGGCAGTGAACTAGCTCTAAAGCATCTTCTGTCTCAAAAGGCAATTTTCCTGTCAGCAATTCGTAGAAGGTAACGCCGAGGGAGTAAAAGTCAGTACGGTAATCGATAGAGCGATTCATCCTACCAGTTTGTTCCGGCGAGATGTAAGCGAGGGTTCCTTCAAGAATACCGGGGTTTTTCAGTATCGGTGTTTCTCTGGTTAGCTGAGTGGAAATGCCAAAGTCAATAATTTTTAATTGTCCCGTTTCCGGGTTGTAAACAATATTCGAGGGGTTAATATCTTTGTGGATGATGTTGGCGCTGTGAATTTGCCCTAATGCTTCCGTGGTGCCGATCGCAATTTGTAAAAATTCCTCCAGAGTAAAGGAGGGCTGCTGCATCCAAATTGTCAAGGATTCGCCGCCAAAGTCCTCCACAAACATCACGAGGCTGTTTTGGTATTTTTGCAAGTCATAAACTTGTATGACTCCCGCCTCTTTCAGCTCTTGGGTGATGCGGTATTCGGTGCGGTAGCGCACCAATTCTTGAGGTGTCGGGTAGCTTTCTTTGAGAAGTTTGAGGATAATCGGCCCTTTATCTGCTTCCCGAATTGCCCGGTAAACCAGAGAGTTGACACTTTCGTAAAGCAGCGTCTGGACAGCAACGCCTGGAATAGAGAGCATATTGGTTTTTATGGTAAAAATTAAAGCTAAGTCAAAAGGCACCAGCTTTGTCTAGAGCATAGCGCGTTAGAAAGGAAAAAATTTTGTTTTTGTAACAAATGTTGAGTTTTTCCGGTAGCAGCCTGCAAATACTTTGTGGTAGCCCCGATCGCGATCGCCTAATTTGTAGGGTGTCTCAACAGTCGATCGCACTTTTGCTTTGATTTTCACTCCACATTACGCAGCCGGGGCTGTCACACAGCATAATTACGTAGAAAACTCTATTTTTAAAGTAATTAATTATGGCTTTAAAACGTTTTTTGTCAGTCAATGTACGGTATAAAACTATAAATCATAGCTTTATTGCTGGCTAAAAATAAGTAAAAACCGATCGTGACAGTTGAGGGTGCAGAATATGGGTTTCAGGTATAGCAACCGCCCTGATGGTGACGAGGTTCTTAATCGCTAAGTCAGTGTCGCAGTTGACCGCACTGAGCAGCCAATACCTTAAAGTTATAATTGTCCGATACGTGCTCTGCCAGCTCAAAGCTAATGAAACTAGCCTTCTTTTCTATACATGGTGCTGCAATGCTAGCGAGCGCAGCCACTATTGTCAGTACAGCGGTGGTACAAGCACAACCAGGGTAAACGCATCTTAACTTTAACGCAAAATATGCTACAGTTAAATCCGACTAAATTTTAGTGTAGTTTATTCGT
>NZ_JAUBRA010000145.1:0-4197 GCF_036701555.1 Microcoleus sp. Pol10D4 | reverse complement strand
GGCTCAGATTCATTGATATTTTCCTCGCTTTTTTTTACTATAGCATTTTCTGTACTCTTTGAGCGGGAAAGGAGTAGAACAGTATATCAAAGACGCTGATAAAGTTGAGGGAGACTATCTGGTTAACTATCAGGAGACTAAGATTAATTATAAAGATGTGTTTTCGCGATCGGAAGCCTTAGATGCCCTGCCCATCATTCCAATTATAGCAGGTAATCTTGGAGAAACGACAGATAACTCTGGAGGCGATCGCCAATTTGTGTTTGGTTTAAAACTAAAGTTGGGCAATCCAGTTCCATCCCACGGCGCAGATAGCGTATTAGACTACAATCTCAGTCTACTAAATCCTGACAGCCCGGAACACTTAGCCGCATTAGAGGAACCAGCCTCTCACGAAACCTTCTTTCTCAAGGTACTAAAAATAGCATTTTTATACTATTTTGTATTTGCTTCTAACAGCAATCCCCTAGATCCAAATTACAACGCAGAATCTGAACTTGATTACGATCCGATAGCCAATTTCGATCGCAAAGTATTTCCCGTACTCAATGAATCTAACGAAGATGCGAAAATAGAGCTATTTCGCAATTTTATTAAAGGATTTGAGAAGTTTAATATTAAGGCAAAAATTAACACCATTAAAGCTTTTTTAAAAAACTTCATTAAGACAAAAACTATTTTGCATACCCGCACAGAAGCACGACACATCTTAATTGAAACAGGCCTCCTCAGAAAAGTAAATAATACTTTGACAACGGGTAAATTTTTCAAAGAAGTAGTGCAGCGCAATCCGAAGGAAACGCTTCAGTATATTTCCGTGGGACAGCCGAATGTCAGCCCAGAAGCTATTTGTCAATTGCCAGTCAATATTACCATTGAAGATATTCGCTATTTCTCAACGGATGAATCCCAAAGTTTTAGCATGGAATATAACATCAAAGGTATCCAGGCTTTGCCTATACTTTCGGTTCCGAATGCCAAGCGTTCTCAAGAAATTTTAAATGAAAATTTTAAGGGAAAATTAGTTGTGTTTCCCTACGAATACCGACGCTTAGATAGCCAAGGAGGTTTGAAACAAGAAGCAGCTTTTGTTTACAAGTTTGCGGTTTTGCTGCTGTCGTATATTTGCTTGCGAATCTTGTTAAAAAAATTACCAAATAATACATTCGTGCCGATAGTGAGAATTCACGAAGGCGACCACGCTCATCCTTTCCCTTCGGAAAAATTTATGGGGCATCTTTCCAAAACATTATCTCACATTTTGAGTGAAAATCACCGAACAAACTCCCAGGGATTCCGTATCAGGGGCACTTTGAGTGCTTTTAAAATCAGAAACGGTTTGAGTTCGCTGTATTCAATACTTCCTAAAAAGTTTCGATTTAACAACCTACAGCTATCTCCAGAATTGGAGAATTTAGCGATTATTGCAGTATCTACAAGAGACAGCGACGCGAGAAAAGGTAGGGGCGATAATCGCGCATCAAGAAAAGCCTGTTTGCTGGGCGAAGTTACCGGAATTAGGCGCTACGAAGACGGAACTATTCAAGTCGGATTGCTGAAAACTTTCTCCGCAAATTATAGCCTTGAGCATCTTTATACTCAGCCATCAATTCTCGAAGATATTGTCAGCCAGTTATACAAGCGAGGATATCGAAATTTTCTGTATATCTCGCAAGCACCTTATATGAGTACGCTGCACATTACTCAAAATGATGAAGACGAGAAATTGTTTTTCATGTCGAAAGATATCATCCGCACCTTGAAAGGAGAGCGACAAGATATTAGAATTTATCCGGTATTCCTTGATAAATACTACGTTTACAGTCCCCAACAGCATCGGGGAGAATCTTTTTATATTCAAGATACAGCGGAACTTGCTAACTTATTTACAGATCCGAGCAAGCAAGCCGCGATGTTTTTCAATCTGTTTAATGGGATTAAAGTAGAACAAGTGGAAAAAAATTTTTACAATGGGGTAATTTCTTATTCGACACTGTTGAATATTTACGAGGGAATTATCGACGATCAAAATATTCGCCAAGGCTTGATTTATGATAGTGAGATTAAAGATACTTTATTGCACTATTTGACACTTTTTCACTTTTCTAAGTACGAAGCACGCCAACAAATTAGCTTGAAACTCGATCCGTTCGATCGCATTATTGGCGAGTCATCCGTTGGTGCTTTATCTGAATTTACTCACGCGGGTGGAAGTGCTACTTTTAATTCGTTGGCATTTTTGAACAAGGTAAGAGAAGTGTTAAATGTAGCCGATTGAGGTCTAAAATAATGATAGCAGCAAACTTCGGTCGCCTCTTTGAAGTTGGATTTAATATTGGGATTCTGACTTGCATTCAGCAGCAAAAAATCTCTCACAATTTCGGCGATTCTTACCGCCTAGATTTGCAGCAGATTGAGTTTTCCAAGATGGTAACAGAAATTATCAATTCGCATAACATTCCAAGCGGTTTGAACATTAAAATAGTTAAAAAATGGAGCTTATTTTATCTACAAAAAGGCTTTTTGGGCGGCTTAAATTTTTTCCGGGAGTACCTGAAAGCTATTGGTGGAAAACCACAGCATTTAAAAATTTTGTACTATCAGTGCAGTTTTACTAAAACTAACAGCATTGGAACTTATGCTAAAAAGGATGAAGAAGGTTTTAAAGAAGTTTTACTGCAACTCAAATCCCTGAAACCTAGTTTATCAACTTCTGATATTAATTTGTACATCAATCGCTACTCAAAAACGGGTGAATTCCTGTGGGCGGATACGCTTTTGCTGCTACAGAAAGGTAAGAATTTTAGAATTTTGTGTGTTGATTTGTCTGTGTTTTCTCCGGCTGCTACTGAAGTGCCTGATTTACATGAAGTTGAGGTGATGCGGAAACTGTTGGGGAGAGAAATTAGCTATTTGCGCTCGAAAAGTGTGTTTTCTAATTTGGGAATTGATACCAGCACTTTAGGAATTGATTTTTCACAAGAGTTGCAAGACTATTTTAAAGCTTTTAATTATCATGATAAGGAAACCACTAAGTTAATTCAAGCGGGTAGCTACACTCACAGTTTCTATAATTTTTTGCAGAAAACAGGTATACTTTCAAGCAATGCTGAGGTATTGTTTAATGTAGTCGGTTATAGCGATCGCACTATTAATGCCATTTCCATTAATAAAGACAAAATTAACTTTTTGTCAACTTGTTCACAAATCTACCAAAATAAAGATACATATAAAGATATTAGCATTGCTCGGAGCGAAGTTTTCAAAATTATCCAAATCAACGCGGCTCACAGTTTTAAAGAAGGCAGGAAGTTTGTTGATGATTTGTTAGCAATCGGGAAAGATGCTAGTTTTATACCTCATACTGAGCGGATTGAGGGTTTTGCTAATTCCATCGATATTATATCAGATCAACTGGCAGATGATTTGCAAGTCGATCGCGGATCGCATCTGAGAAATGCTCACGCTGAATTAATTGTCAAAGCACTGGAATCTGATGAAACTTACGTTTTTCTGACTGGGAATCCGGGAATAGGTAAAACAACTGCGATCGCCCAATTTCTCAAAAATCATATTAACGACGGTTTCCTATTTTTCTACGTCAGTCCCCGCAAGCAAGTAAACTTAGATATTATCGAGAAATTCAAAGACAAAACAACAGGATTGCTGTGCGACAATCGCCTTTTTTCTATTAACACAAACTCTGATATTATTGCCAGCAATGGGGGACGGCGTACCATTAAGTACCAATCAAATAATCGCAATGACAATTTTACAGAAAAAACAGTTCGTTTCCTCAAAGACAATCCAGAAAATCAGAGAAGAGAATATCACCAGCGGCAAATTGAAAGAAAAGGGGAAACCGTACTTCAACCAACCAATATCAAAACTCTGGGAGTGCTAAACAGCACTTGCGATGCAGTTTATGCCCTGATTAATAATGGTGAAATTTCTAATAATATTATCGCCACGGTTTCTATCCAGTCTTTGAAAGCAACTGAAAACGGAGAAAATACTCTAAAACACTTTGCAAATATATTTCAAGATGTTGTCAATAAACGGACAGGAAAAGTTGTTTCTGCTAAGATGCAGGAAATATCCCGCAGGATTCAACACTTATTTAAGTAGTCAGACACAATTAATTACACAAATACATAGTAGAATGATATTTCCGGCAAAATTATGAGTTAATTACAG